>NZ_MKSS01000405.1:38976-61121 GCF_001897365.1 Hydrogenophaga sp. 70-12 | reverse complement strand
GGACAAGCTCGGCGGGCGCCTGCGCATCACCCTGCCTGGGGGCAACGGCTACCAGAGCCGCACGCACGCCAACGCCGCGCTGGCGCCCGGCGAATCGCAGGCGCTGCACTGGCGCGTGCAGCCCGACGACCACACGCAGAGCTTCCTGGAGATCTGGCTGCCCGACGGCGCCGGGGGCGTGAGCCTGACGGTCGCGCCGCCGGACCGCCCCGACCAGACGGTCACGCTCACGCAGGGCCAGTCGGGCATGTGGGCGAATGCGCAGGGCCTGCCCACCTGGTCGCTGATCTACCCGTCGAGCAGCGCGCTGGGCCGGGGCACCTGCGCCCTGCTGGCGTTGGAATGCACGGCCAGCCACGACCCTGAGCACCCGCTCGCGCCCTGCGGCGTGTGGAACGTGACCCTGCGCAACCGGGGGCGCACCCCCGTGGTGTTCGACGCCTACGTGGAGCGCGACGACGTGGCCCTGGGCGTGAGCACCGGCGCGCGACAGTCGTACCTGGAAGACCGGCACTACGACACCCTGGGCAACCTGAATGGCTGGGTCGACCAGCCGGGCAACCCCACGGCCATCCGCCGCAGCGGCGTGTTCAACAGCCTGTCCACCGGGCAGCGCACCATCAGCGTGGGGGGCACGCGCGTGGCCGACAGCGGGCCTCAGGAACTCGCGCGCTTCGCGCGCTACTCGCCGCAGCGGCCCGACCCCGGCCCCGCCCGGCCGCAGCGCCCCGGTGTGAAGATCACACCGGAAACCCTGGCGGCCTGCGACAGCAACACCGCCCTGTGGGGCGTGCGCGGCGTGGGCAGCCTGAGCGGGAGCACGGTGCGGCTGGCAGGGACCAGCTCGTCGGCCCCGAAGGAAGCGCGCCGCCTGCTCAACGACCTGGGTTGAGACCGACCCCGCCGGGCCGCGGCCTCGGGGGCCGTGGCCCGCGCGGCGGCGCGGCGGGGGGCCCATGCCCCCTGCCGGCTCACCAGCGCGCCGGCAGGTTCTTCAGCAACCAGAGGCGCCGCTCGCGCACGGCGACGTAGCCGCCGTTCTCCAGGTCCTTCAGCAGCCGGCTCACCATCTCGCGCGAGCAGGCCAGGTGCTGGGCGATCTGCTGGTGTGTCAGCCGCTCGCGCAGCGGGCGCGCGCCGTCGTCCTGCGGCGCCAACGCCCAGCCGTTGAGCAGCTTCACCAGACGGCCGTAGACGTCGATCAGCGCCACGCTGCGCGCGCTTTCGGTGGCCAGGCGGGCGCGCCGGATCAGGCGCGCCATGAGCTCGAAGGCGAATTCCGGGTGCTCGGCGATGTAGGCCAGCAGGCGCTCGCGCGTGATGACCGAGCAGGTGCTGGCCTCGGCCGCTTCCACGTTGGCCGAGCGCGGGCCGCCGTCGAGCGACATCTCGCCCACGTATTCCAGGGGGCCGTACAAGCCCAGGGTGAGTTCGCGGCCGGAGGCGTCGGCCACATAGGCGCGCAGGCGGCCCTGCAGCACGATATAGAGGGTGTCCCCGGTTTCGCCTTCCTGAATCAGCAGGGCGCCGCGCCGGTAGCGGCGTTGGATGCCTTGCGCGGCCAGTGCTTCGATGTGCTGCGTGTTCTGCGAAGAGAGTGTCGAAGCGCTGGCGGGGGGCATCCGGTGGGGTCTAGGGGTGGGAGTAACCCGCCGGATTGTGCGCGACCGGCGTGATGATGCGCAAGGCAGGCACCACGGGGGGCAGGCTGTTCACGCGCTGCAGCAGCCGGCGCACGCTGCTGGCGCCGGCCTTCTCGCGCAGGGTCTTGACCTGGCTGCGCACGGTGGAGATGGCCACACCGTTCTCGGCGGCGATTTCCTGCACGTCCAGGCCGCGGCACAGGGCCAGCATCACCACCTCTTCGGTGGGGCTCAGGCTCAGGGCGCGGGCAAACATGCGCACGGCCAGGTTGTCGCTGGCGCTCTGGCGCGACAGCAGCACCAGCACGGTGGGCGAGTCGTCTTCCAGCGGGTGCGACAGCGGCGTGAAGGCCATGGACAGGTCGCGCTCGCCTTCGCGCATCAGCAGCAGGCGGCGCTGGCCCCGGCTGGCCGCGTCCAGCGCCTGCTGGATGCGCTCGCTGTGCTCGGCGCTGCTGCCCATGAGGCTGCCGCTGCAGGCGCGCAGCACGCGCCGCTGCGCCAGTTCGTGGCGCGCCAGGTGGTTGGCGTGGAGGATGCGCCCTTGCGGGTCGAGCAGCAGCATGCCGTAGTCCACCTCGTCGAACACCCTCAGCAGGTGCGCCTGGCTCAGCGCCCGGGCCTCGCCCGTGGCGTACTGCGTGCTGTTGCCCCAAACCGTTTCCGTTGCCTGTCGCATATGAATACCTCCGTATGACTGGAAGTGTTCCATTCGCCGGCGCCGAAAGCTGTGCCGTGGTGGGGCCGAAACCTGTGATCCATTCACATTCCGCCCCCCCGCCGGCGGGAGCGGATCAGCGCTTGAGCGCGGCGTCGCGGATGGCGCTCAGCGTGCCCCGGGTGGTGATCACCTCGGGCGACAACGGCACCACGATGAGCGTTCCGCCAGGGTGCGCGAGCGCGCGCCGCAACGCCGGTTCGACGTCGGCGGTGCGCTCCACGCGCTCGCTGGCGTAGCCATAGGCGCGCGCCAGGGCCGCGAAATCGGGGTTGTTCAGGTTCGAGCCGCTCACCCGCGCCGGGTACTCGCGCTCCTGGTGCATGCGGATGGTGCCGTAGCTGCCGTTGTCCAGCAGCAGCACGATGCTGCGCGCGCCGTGCTGCACGGCGGTGGCCAGCTCCTGCCCGTTCATGAGGAAGTCGCCGTCGCCCGCGATGGTGAAGGCGGTGCGCCCGGTGAGGAGGGACGCCGCGATGCCGGCCGGTACGCCATAGCCCATGGCGCCGTTGGTGGGCGCCAGTTGCGTCTTGTGGCCACGCGCCAGGCCCGGGTAGCGGTAGAAGCGGTGCAGCCAGCTGGCGAAGTTGCCCGCGCCGTTGGTGAGCACCGCGTCGGCCGGCAGCAGGCGCTGCAGCGTGTGCACGATGGCCGGCATGTCGATCGGCCCGGGCAGTTGCACGCCGCCGTTGGCGGGGTCGACGTTGGCCAGGTAGTCGGCGTGGCAGGCCTCGGTCCAGGCGGACCAGGGCAGGCTGGGCGGCGGGCTCAGCACCTCCAGGCTGCGCGCGGCGGCGTTCATGCTGGCCTGAATGGCCAGCGCGGGCTGGTACACCCGGTTCAGTTCCTCGGCGCTGGCATGGATGTGCACCAGCCGCTGCCGGGGCAGCGGCGCCTCGATCAGCGTGTAGCCGCCGGTGGTGCTTTCGCCCAGGCGCGGGCCCAGGGCGATGAGCAGGTCGCTCTCGCGCACGCGGCGCGCCAGCGCGGGGTTGATGCCCAGGCCCACGTCGCCCGCGTACTGCGGGTGGTGGTTGTCGAAGGTGTCCTGGAAGCGGAAGGCGTTGGCCACGGGCAAGCGCCAGGCCTCGGCGAAGCGCTGCAGGGCGGCGGCGCTCTGCGGCGTCCAGCCACCGCCGCCGGCGATGACGAGGGGCCGCTCGGCCGCCAGCAGCAGCGTGCGCAGCTCGCGCAGCGCGCCCGGGTCGCTCCAGGCCTGCACCGGCTCCACGCGCGGCAGCGGCACGCTGTCCACGCGCTGCGTGAGCATGTCCTCGGGCAGCACCAGCACCACCGGGCCGGGGCGGCCGTTCATGGCGGTGGCGAAGGCGCGCGCCACGTACTCGGGAATGCGGCGGGCGTCGTCGATGCGCTCCACGCGCTTGGCCATGCCCTTGGTGGACGGGCCGAAGAAGGCGGCGAAGTCCACCTCCTGGAAGGCCTCGCGGTCGCGCGCGTCGCTGGCCACGTCGCCCACGAACAGCACCATCGGCGTGCTGTCCTGGAAGGCGGTGTGCACGCCGATGGAGGCGTTGGTGGCGCCCGGCCCGCGCGTGACGAAGCAGACGCCGGGCCGGCCCGTGAGCTTGCCCTGGGCTTCGGCCATGAAGGCGGCACCGCCCTCCTGCCGATTGGTGACGAAGCGGATGCGCTCCGCGTGCGCGTGAAAACCGTCGAGCACGGCCAGGAAGCTCTCGCCCGGCACGCCGAAGGCGTGCGTCACGCCTTGCTCGATCAGGCATTCGACCAGCAGGTGGCCCGCGAGCCGGGTGGCCGCGCTCATGCGGTGGCCACCCGCTTGCCCACGCCCAGCGCGGCGTAGGCGGACAGGGCCAGCACCACCGCGCCGCCGGCCAGCGTGGCCGCGTACCAGCCGTGGTCCATGAGCACACCGAACACCAGCGGCGCGAGCGCAAAGCCCACGTCCAGGCCCGAGTAGACCGTGCCGTACACCCGGCCGGTGGCGCCCTTGGGCGTGGCACGTTTGATGAGCATGTCGCGGCTGGGCCCGGCCACGCCGAGCGCGAAGCCGGTGATGGCCAGCACGGCCATGGTGCCGAACTCGCCGAACCAGCCGGTGGCGCACAGCAGCATCAGCAGCGCGCCCAGGCCCATGCCCCAGGCCAGCACCGTGTCGCTGGAAATCTGGTGCCGCTGGCCATAGACGGTGACGAAGCCGCCGACGAACATGCCGAAGGCCGAGCACAGCATGTAGGCGCTGACGGTCAGCGTGGCCGCCTCCATCGAGGTGCCGTACAGCGCCTGCAGGATGGAGGGCACGAAGCTCTGCACCACGGCCAGGGTCATGGTGGAGAGCAGGAAGAAGGCGAAGCACCACCACACCACGGGCAGCTTCAGGAAGGCCAGGTCGTGGGGGCCGGCGGCGTGCGCCGCGGGGGTGCGCACCACCACCTCGGTGCGCAGCTTGTCCCGCTGCCACCAGAGCAGCGCCAGCACGCCCGTGTACAGCAGGGCAGCCGAGTAGTAGGCCGTGCGCCAGTCGCTCAGGCTGGTGATGCCGACCAGGAAAACCGGCGCCAGCGCCCAGCCCAGGCTGCCCGTCACGCCGTGCACGCTGAAGGCATGGCCCAGGCGGGCGGTGGACACGCGCTGGTTGAGGATGGTGAAGTCACAGGGGTGGAACGGCGCGTTGCCCAGGCCCGCGAGCACGGCCGTGGCCATCAGGCCCCAGTAGCCCGTGGCCTGCGAGGCCACCAGCGAGGCCAGCAGGAAGCAGCCGATGGCGGCGAACAGCACCGGGCGGGCGCCCACGCGGTCGACCAGGAAGCCCGACAGCGCCTGGCCCACGCCAGAGATGATGAAGAACACCGTCATGAGCAAGCCCACGTCGGCGAAGCCCAGGCCGAAGTCGCGGATGAACACGGGGAACAGCGGCGCCAGCAGCATGTGGGAGAAGTGGGAGGTGCCGTGCGCCAGGCCGACCAGCCCGATGACGGCGGCGTCTTGCCTGAGGGGAACGGGGTTCGCGGGCGGCAGCGTGCCCAGCGCGGTGGCAGCGGAAGTCATGGGCCGAGATGGTACCCAGGCGGCACCCGACCCGGGCGCCCACGGGCTTTCGCCGGGAGGTGCCGCGCCACCGGCTTGGTCGGGCCGCTGGCGCCGCCCCTTGAGGGGCACGCCGGGCGGCGGCAGAGGTGGGCCCTTATTGCACGCTGACCGGCTCGAGCACCGGCGGCGCGCCCGAGGCCAGCACCGTGTCCAGCGCCGTCTGCACCACCGGACGGGCCTCCACCGGACGCAGCCAGCGGTTGCGGATGAGGCGCACGCAGACGCGCTTGGTCATGGAGTGCGCCCGGCCGCCGCGGCTGGTGAACATGAACAGGGTGCCGCGCGTGCTGGCCCAGATGAGCTGGGCGCGCAGCCACTCGCCGTGCGAGTACATGTCGACCCAGGTGCCTTCGCGCAGCGACATCAGCAGCTGCTCGGCGTCCATGGCCGGCTCCTCCAGCGGCGCGTGGTCGGAATCCCCCTCGCCGTGCAGGCTGCCCAGGTCGGAGGCCAGGGTGTCCTCGAAACCGGCGTTGGCCAGCTCCTTCTGGCCCAGCCAGGGTTGCGCCGCCGCCTTGGGCAGGCGCTGCTCGGGCGTGGCCGGCGCGAATTCGTCGAGCCGGGTGGGGTCGAAGGCGGGCTCCAGCGGGATCGGGTCGGAATGGCCCGAGTCGCTGCGCACCTTGGCGCGGCGCAGGCCCAGCACGGGTTCGTGCAGGCGCATCAGGGCGTCGAAGAAGGGCTGGGTTTCCTCGCGCGACTTGCCCAGGGCGTCCAGCCCCTGGTGCAGGGTCTTGATGAGGCCGGGCACGATGCGGAACAGGTCGGCCGGGCGGCGCAGGGTCACTTCCTTGCGGATGCTCCAAAGCAGGTCGGTGACCGCCTTGCGGTAGGCGTTGAGCTCGGCCTGGCTGTCGGGCAGGCCCATTTCGGCCTGAGCCAGCACCAGGGCCCAGCTGCCGTAGATGAAATCCAGAATGAAACCCGGCGCGTTCTCCACGTCGGGGCGCTGGCTCAGATCCCAGGCGGTGCGGTCGGCCAGGGCCTGGCGCTCTTCGGCGTGGCGCAGGGCGTGCAGGCGGTCGTTCTGCAGCTGCTGTTCGCGGTCGTCTTGCGAGCGCCAGTGGCCGCGCAGCTTGTCGAGCGCCTCGCCAAAGGCCTTGGGCTCCTTGCTGGCGCGCTCGTTGAGCTGGCGGAAGGCATCACGCACCGGCCCAAAGAAGGATTCGAACTCCTCGCTGAACTCGTCGTTGTAGCGGAAGCTGCGCTGCGCCACGCTTTCGACGAGGCGGCGCGCGGGGTGGGCGTCTTCGTTGAAGTAGCGCGGCTCGGTCAGCGCCTGGCTGAGCAGCGCGGGCTCCAGCGCCACCACGGCCTCGCGCACCGGCGCCAGCAGCAGCGGGTCGCGCGCCACCTGGTTGACCAGCTTGCGCACCACGTCCAGGCCGATGGCCTGGCCCACCGAGCGGGCCTGGCGCTTGAGGTCGAGCAGCGCGCGCGTGCGCGCGACGGCGCTGGCGAAATCGCCCCAGGCCTCGGCCTTGAGCTGGGAGCCGATGCTGACGCCGCGCGCCGGGCGGTCCACCACGGGCAGGTCGCGAAAGCGCGTGCGCTCCTCTTCCAGCACCGCGTCGTCGAGCACGGGCAACGAGGCCTCGGCCTGCATCGCGGCCATTTCGCGATCGAGCTGGCGGAAATACTGCTCGTTCAGCGCCTGCGCGTACTCCTCGCCGCCCTGCTGCAGGAACTGCTGCATCACGTCGTGGTCGAGCGTGGGGTGGGCGCGCGCCAGATCGCCCATGGCCGGCATGAAGGGATGGACCGGCTCGGGCCGGGCCGGCGCGGCCTCGGTGGCCACGCCACCGGGCGTGAAGCCGAAATCGAGCAGGTCGCGCTTGGGCTGCGCGGGCCGCGTGGCCTGCGGATCGGCCACCAGGCGCACGCGGTAGCTGGCCTCCTGCACGTTCGCGCGCTGCAGCATCAGCGCCAGGCTTTCGTACAGGCCGCGCAGCTCGCGGCCCAGCACCGGGGCCAGGTGGCGCATCCAGAGTGTGCGCACCTCGGCGTCGCTCTCGCTGGCGGTCAGCATCTCGCGCAGCACCCGCACGTAGACCGAGGGGCGCAGCGGGTTCTTCTCGGCGTGCACGGTGTCCAGGCCGATGAGCGAGCTCATGCGGGCGTCGAGCACGGCCAGGGCCTGCTCCACCTCGGGCAGCAGGTTCTGCAGCAGCTTGGCGGACTCGATCGACTCGGCCACCGCGTTGTCGTCCACCAGCGCCAGCAGCTCGGTGTTGGACAGCAAGGCCAGGCTGGAGGTATTGCCTTCGTTGTACCCGGTGTGAAAGGCCGCTTTCAGGCGCTGCGCGAAATTGGGGCCCCAGCCATTGCGGTGCTTGAGCAGCGCGAACCAGGACCGCGCCGCGCGGTCGCGCGCGGCCACCTCGCGCATGTCCTTCTCCTCGGCCTGCAGGGAGGACACGCCCACGTCGATGCAGCGCCCCAGCATGGGCGCGGCGTGGCGGACGGCTTCCTCGAAGCACTGCTCCAGCAAGGGAGAGGGAACGGTCATGTCGGCAAAGGGGCCAGGGGAGCGGCGGTCACCAGTGATGAAAGCATCACGTGATGCAGGTCACGGTTATAGCCGCCCGGGGTGTGAACGAAGTGGTGATCGGCCGATTTCCGGACAGGGGTAGCCCCTGGGGCTCCAACCGGTCGCCCGGGGCTGCCGGACGGCCCCGCAGGCGGGCGCCCGCGCCTGGCCCGGAACTTGTATGCCTGGGTGCCTGGCGCGGTTTCACGGTGAAGTCACGCCACCCATGCACGCTTCAGGAACATGGAAGGCCATCTCTACACGAAGACGCCGCGCGCCTGGGAGGCGCTGGCCCGCCCCGACGGGCTGGACCGCCGGGCGCACACCCTGCTGCTGATGGCCAACGGCCGGCGCAGCTTGCGCGAACTCTCGCGCCTGCTGGACGAGGACGTGCACGAACTGGCCCGCCGCCTGACCGCGCAGGGCTATCTGCTGGACAACCAGGCACCGGCGCTGGCCGACGCGGACGACGAGGCGGCCTGAGGGCCGGCCGCGCCGCCACGCGCGGCGGCGCATCAGGCCATGGGCAGCGGCTCGCCGAACTCGAACACGCCCGGGTTGCGCACCGGGTCCACGTCGACCGGAATGGCCGACTTGGGCGGGTAGCGGCCCTCCAGCAGCAGCTTGGACAGCGGGTTCTCAATGCGCTGCTGGATCGCGCGCTTGAGCGGGCGCGCGCCAAACACCGGGTCGAAGCCGACCTTGGCCAGCTCGCCCAGCGCCGCCGGCGAGACCTCGAGCTTGAGGTCCATCTTCTGCAGCCGCGCCTGCAGCGCCTGCAGCTGGATGGCGGCGATCGCCTCGATGTTCTTGGCGTCAAGCGCGTGGAACACCACGGTCTCGTCGATGCGGTTGAGGAACTCGGGGCGGAAGTAGCCCTTGAGCTCGCCCCACACGGCTTCCTTCACCTCGTCGTAGGGCTGGCCGACCATGGACTGGATCATGTGCGAGCCGATGTTGCTGGTCATCACGATCACGGTGTTCTTGAAGTCCACGGTGCGGCCCTGGCCGTCGGTGAGGCGACCGTCGTCGAGCACCTGCAGCAGCACGTTGAAGACGTCGGGGTGGGCTTTCTCCACCTCGTCGAGCAGCAGCACCGAGTAGGGCTTGCGGCGCACCGCTTCGGTGAGGTAGCCGCCCTCCTCGTAGCCCACGTAGCCGGGCGGCGCACCGATCAGGCGCGCGACCGAGTGCTTCTCCATGAACTCGCTCATGTCGATGCGCACGAGGTGGTCTTCGCTGTCGAACAGGAAGCCCGCCAGCGCCTTGCACAGCTCGGTCTTGCCCACGCCGGTGGGGCCGAGGAACAGGAAGGAGCCGGTGGGCCGGTTCGGGTCGGACAGGCCCGAGCGCGAGCGGCGGATGGCGTTGGCCACCGCGCTGATGGCCTCGTCCTGGCCGACCACGCGCTGGTGCAGGCGGTCTTCCATCTGCAGCAGCTTGTCGCGCTCGCCCTGCATGAGCTTGCTCACCGGAATGCCGGTGGCGCGCGCCACCACCTCGGCGATCTCTTCGGCGCCGACCTGGGTGCGCAGCAACTGCGGGCGGCCGCCGGCCTTCTTGCCGGTCTCGGCCGCCTGGGCGTCCTTCAGGCGCTTTTCCAGTTCAGGCAGCTTGCCGTATTGCAGCTCGGCGACCTTGTTGAAGTCGCCCTTGCGGGTGAACTCCTCGATCTGGTGGCGCAGCTTGTCGATCTCTTCCTTCACCTGGGCCGAGCCCTGGGCCTGGGCCTTCTCGGCCTTCCAGATCTCCTCCAGGTCGGCCAGCTCGCGCTTGAGCCGGTCGATCTCCTCGTCGATCAGGCCCAGGCGCTTCTGCGAGGCCTCGTCGGTTTCCTTCCTGATGGCCTCGCGCTCGATCTGCAGCTGGATGAGCCGGCGGTCCAGCCGGTCCATGGCCTCGGGCTTGGAGTCGATCTCGATCTTGATCTTGGCCGCGGCCTCGTCGATCAGGTCGATGGCCTTGTCGGGCAGGAAGCGGTCGGTGATGTAGCGGTGGCTCAGCTCGGCCGCGGCCACGATGGCCGGATCGGTGATCTCCACGCCGTGGTGCACCTCGTACTTTTCCTGCAGGCCGCGCAGGATGGCAATGGTGGCCTCCACCGACGGCTCGTCCACCAGGATCTTCTGGAAGCGGCGCTCCAGCGCGGCGTCCTTCTCGATGTACTTGCGGTACTCGTCCAGCGTGGTGGCGCCCACGCAGTGCAATTCGCCGCGCGCCAGCGCGGGCTTGAGCATATTGCCCGCGTCCATGGCGCCTTCGGCCTTGCCGGCACCGACCATGGTGTGCAGCTCGTCGATGAAGACGATGGTCTGGCCTTCGTCCTTGGCCAGTTCGTTCAGCACGCTCTTGAGGCGCTCCTCGAACTCGCCGCGGTACTTGGCGCCGGCCAGAAGAGCGGCCATGTCCAGGCTGAGCACGCGCTTGCCCTTCAGGCTGTCGGGCACCTCGCCGGCCACGATGCGCTGGGCCAGGCCCTCGACGATGGCGGTCTTGCCCACGCCGGGCTCGCCGATCAGCACGGGGTTGTTCTTGCTGCGCCGCTGCAGCACCTGGATGGCGCGGCGGATCTCGTCGTCGCGGCCGATCACCGGGTCGAGCTTGCCCGCGCGGGCGCGCTCGGTCAGGTCCATGGTGTATTTCTTGAGCGCCTCGCGCTGGCCCTCGGCCTCGGGGCTGTTGACCTGTTGGCCGCCACGCACGGCGGCGATGGCCGCCTCCAGGCTCTTGCGCGACAGGCCGTTCTCGTTGGCGATGCGGCCCAGTTCGCCCTTGGCGTCGGCCACGGCGAGCAGGAAGAGTTCGCTGGCGATGAAGGCGTCGCCGCGCTTGATGCCGTCCTTTTCGGTGGCCTGGAGCAGCTTGGCCAGCTCGGGGCCGACCTGCACCTGTTCCTGGCCCTGCACCTGGGGCAGCCGCTTGACGGCCGCCTCGGCCGCCTGCACGAGGCCGGGCACGTTCACGCCGGCGCGCTGCAGGATGGACACCGGCCCGTCGGTCTGGCGCAGCATGGCCAGCAGCAGGTGCACGGGTTCGATGTAGGCGTGGTCATTGCCCAGCGCGAGCGACTGGGCGTCGGCCAGGGCTTCCTGGAATTTGGTGGTGAGTTTGTCGAGACGCATGGGAGGGGCGCTCCGAAAATGTGGATTGCCAGGCACATGGCGGCGATGGGGCCATTTTCAAGCCGGCCCGGCCCCCTGCCAACGCCCGCGCTTGATCCAGGTCAAGCCGGCCCGCCTCGCCAGCCTCAGCGGCGCCAGTAGGCGTAGGGCCAGGCCAGCTGGAAACCCGCGCGCTGGTACAGCGCCAGCGCCGGCGCGTTGCCGGCGTCCACCTGCAGGAACACGCGTGGAATGCCGCGGCGCAGCGCCTCACCGGCCATGGCGCGCAGCACCATGCCCGCCAGCCCGCGCCCGCGCTGGCGCGCCGCCGTGCGCATGCCGTGCACGCCCAGCCAGCCATGGCCGACGCTGGCGGCGCCGCAGGCCAGGGTCTGCCCCGCCTCGCTCAGGCTGACGAAGCGCGTGCCTTGGGCGCGCGAGAGCGCGCGCGAGCGGCTGGCGCCGTCCACCGGGTCCAGGCCCTCGCCGAGGAACATGGCGAGCCAGGCGGCGTCCGGGGCATCGGCCAGGCGCAGCTCGACGCCGTGCGGCGGGTCGGGCAGGCGGCGCAGCAGCTCGGCCACCTCGGCGATGTGGGTCTGCGTGGGCTGGGTCCGCCGGAAGCCGCGTTCGCCCAGAGCCTGGGTGAAGGCCGCCCACTCGGGCCATTCGGGCAGGCGCCAGGCCACGGGAAAGCCACGCGCGCGGTAGCGCTCCGCGATGGCGTCGATGAGGGCGGGATCGGGGGCCGCGTGCGACAGCGGCACCGCGCACTGCGCGCGCCCCACGGTGCCGCGGTCCATGGGCAGCAGCCAGCCCGTCAGGCCATCGTCGAGCCGCTCGGGCGCCACGGCCTGCACCGTGTTGCGTTCGATCGCCTCGACGGTGCCGCTGTCCATGCCCTGGGTCCTCAGGCGTTGTTCGCCGGCAGGCCCCAGCGGGCCAGTGCGGCGTCGTCGCTCACGCGCGCGTCGACCCAGCGCGCGCCCTCGGGCGTTTGCTCCTTCTTCCAGAACGGCGCCTGGGTCTTGAGGTAGTCCATCAGGAACTCACAGGCCTGGAAGCTCTGGCCCCGGTGGGCGGCGCTGACGACCACGAGCACGATCTGGTCCAGTGGCTGCAGCGGCCCCACGCGGTGGATGACCCGCGCACCGAGGATGTCGAAGCGCCGCAAGGCCTCGTCGATCATGGCCTCGATGGCCTTTTCGGTCATGCCAGGGTAGTGCTCCAGCTCCATCGCGCTGACGGCCAGGCCGTCGTTGCGGTCGCGCACGGTGCCGATGAAGCTGCAGACCGCGCCCACGCCCTTGTCCTGCAAGCGCAGCAGCGCGACCTCGGTGCTCAGGTCGAAGTCGGCGGTCTGGATGGAAACGCGCGCGGCCATGCTCAACCGCCGGTCACGGGCGGGAAGAAGGCCACCTCGGCGCCGTCGGCGAGCGCGGCGCTTTCGTCGGCCATGGCCTGGTTGAGCGAGACGCGCACGGCCTTGCCGCGCGCCAGCGCCTGAGCGTGCGCGCCGCCGCGCGCGATGAGTTCGTCGCGCAGCGCCGCCAGCGTGGGCGCGGCGGTGCTCAGGCGCTCGGCGCCGGTGCCGATGGCCTCGCGGATGGAGGCGAAGTAGCGCAGCTGGATGGTGTTCATGCAAGCAGGTCCGACAGGGCGATGAAGCGCACGGTGTCGCCCGGCGCGATGGTGGTGCCCGAGGGGTTGTCGACCAGGCCGTCGGCCCAGACCACGGAGGTGAGCACGCCCGAGCTCTGGTTCGGGAACAGCTCGACGCCGCCGCTGGCGTTGCGGCGCGCGCGCAGGAACTCGCGGCGCCTGTCGGCGCGCGGCAGGCTGAAGTCGGCGCGCAGCGGCAGTGCCGCGGGCAGGCGCAGGGCGCGCGGATCGGCGATACCCTGCAGCTGCAGCAGGAAGGGGCGCACGAGCAGCAGGAAGGTGACGTAGCTGGACACCGGGTTGCCCGGCAGACCGATGAAGTGGCAATGGCTGCCCACGCCCTGCCCCGCCCCCGCGTCGCGCCGCACATGGCCGTAGGCGAAGGGCTTGCCGGGCTTCATGGCGATCTGCCAGAGGTCGAGCCCGCCCAGTTGCTGCACCGAGGGCTTGATGTGGTCTTCCTCACCCACGGACACGCCGCCGCTGGTGAGGATCAGGTCGTGGTGGTCGGCCGCCGTCTTGAGCGCGGCCAGCGTGGACTCGCGCTGGTCCGGCACGATGCCGAGGTCGCTCACCTCGCAGCCGAAGCGCTGCAGCAGTGCGCGCAGGAAGAAGCGGTTGGAGTTGTAGATGGCGCCGGGTTTCATGGCCTCGGGCGGCACCTCGCCGGGCATCACGAGCTCGTCGCCGGTGGAGAACAGGGCCACGCGCGGGCGGCGCACCACCCGCAGATGGGGCAGGCCCAGGCTGGCCGCCAGTCCCAGGGCGCCTTCGTCCAGGCGCTGGCCGCGCGCCAGCACGGTGGCGCCGCGCGCCACGTCCTCGCCCGAGCGGCGCACCCACTGGCCGGGTTCGGGAATGCTGTCGATGTGCACCGCGTGCAGGTCGCCGCCGACCTCGCGCGTGTCTTCCTGCATGACCACCGCGTCGGCGCCTTCGGGCATGGGGGCGCCGGTGAAGATGCGCGCGCAGGTGCCGGGCTGCAGCGGCCCGCCCGCGTGGCCGGCCGGGATGCGCTGGCTGATGGGCAGCACCACGCCTTTGTCGGTCACGTCGGCGCAGCGCACGGCGTAGCCATCCATGGAGGAGTTGTCTTGCGGCGGCACCTGCAGGGCACTCACCAGGTCCTGCGCCAGCACGCGGCCCACGGCGTCGATGGTGGGCACCGTGTCGGTGTCGGCGAGGGGCGTGGCGCGGCCGAGCAAGGCGGCCAGGGCGTCATCCAGGGCCATCAGGGGCGCGCGGGCCGGAGCGTTCATGGGGCGTCGGGAGGTCTGTAGTGGAACCGGCTGGCATTGTCGACCAGCCACGCGGCCACGTCATCGGGCGCGTTCAAATCCAGCACCGGGCGTGCGGGTGGTTCGGGCAGGGCCGCGGGGCTGTCGGTGGCCACGGCCAGCACCCGGGGCTGCGCCGGGTAGATCACGGGCTGGCCGCTGGCCTGGCGCCAGACCTCGATCTTGGGCAGGCTGCTGCCCTTGAAGCCCTCGACCAGCACCCAGTCCACCTCGGCGCTGAGCCGCGCGATGAGCGCGTGCACGTCGTGCGTGGCCTCGGTCTCCAACTCGCGCATGAAGACCACCCGCCGGGGCGACGCGGCCACGATCTCCACGGCGCCGGCCTCGCGGTGGCGCCAGGTGTCCTTGCCGGGGTGGTCGATGTCGAAGCTGTGGTGCGCGTGCTTGATGACCGAGACGCGGTGGCCACGCAGGCGCAGGGCGGGAATGAGCTGTTCGACCAGCGTGGTCTTGCCAGAACCCGAGAAGCCCGCGAAGCCGACGACGTTCACCGGATCGCCCTCCGCGCCGCGCACGGCGGGGCTGGTCGCCTGGGGAACGGCCCGGCGGCGCTCATGCGGCCGCGGTGCGCTCGGCGATGTAGGCCTTGACCCGGTCGACGTCGGCCGGCATCACGGTCACGCGCTTGGGCAGCGACTCGATGCCCACGTAGGCGGCCGGGCGCTCGGGCTCGTGGCCCAGGGCCTCCACGATGGTCTCGGCGAACTTGATCGGCAGCGCGGTTTCCAGCACCACCATGGGCACGCCGGGCTCGAGGTGCTCGCGCGCCACCTTGACGCCATCGGCGGTGTGGGTGTCGATCACCACGGCGTGGCGCCGGTCGACCTCGCGGATGGTGGCCAGGCGGTCGGCGTGGGTGCTGCGCCCGCTTTGGAAGCCGTAGTGCGCGGCGGCATCGGCGAAAACGGCATCACCGCTCAGGTCGAAGCGGCCCTCGCGCGACAGCGCGTCGGCGAACAGCGCCTTGCAGCGCGCCGGGTCGCGGCCCACGAGGTCGAAGACGAAGCGCTCGAAGTTGCTCGCCTTGGAAATGTCCATCGAGGGGCTGGAGGTCTCGTGCGTGTCGGCGCTGCCGCGCACGCGGTAGACGCCGGTGCGGAAGAACTCGTCGAGCACGTCGTTCTCGTTCGTCGCCACCACCAGCCGGTGGATGGGCAGGCCCATCTGCCGCGCCACGTGGCCCGCGCAGACGTTGCCGAAGTTGCCGCTGGGCACGGTGAAGCTCACGCGCTCGGCGTTGTGGTTCGCCGCCGGACCGCCCCCAGGCGAATCAGCCCCCTCGGGGGGCTGCGAACCACGCGCAGCGGGGAGCGTGGGGGCTCCGCTGGTGGCCTGGAAGTAGCCGGCGAAGTAATAGACCACCTGGGCCAGCAGCCGCGCCCAGTTGATGGAGTTGACCGTGCCGATCTTGTGGCGGCGCTTGAAGTCGAGGTCGTTGCTGACGGCCTTGACGATGTCCTGGCAGTCGTCGAACACGCCCTCGATGGCGATGTTGTGGATGTTCGGGTCCGTCAGGCTGAACATCTGCGCCTGCTGGAAGGGGCTCATGCGGCCGTGCGGGCTGAGCATGAAGACGCGCACGCCGCGCTTGCCCTTCATGGCGTGCTCGGCCGCGCTGCCGGTGTCGCCGCTGGTGGCGCCCAGGATGTTGAGCGACTCGCCGCGGCGACCCAGCTCGTACTCGAACAGCTGCCCCAACAGTTGCATGGCCATGTCTTTGAAGGCCAGCGTGGGGCCGTTGGACAGGGCCTCGAGGTAGAAGCCGTCCTCGAGCTGCTTGAGCGGCACGATGGCCGGGTTGCCGAACACCGCCTCGGTGTAGGTGCGCTCGCAGAGGGCACGCAGGTCGGCCGCGGGAATGTCGTCGATGTAGAGCGAGAGGATCTCAAAGGCCAGCGCCGCGTAGCCGCCGGGCTTGCCTTCGTTGAAGACCGCGCGCAGGCGCTTCAGCGCGGCGGCGTCCACCTGCGGGTAGCGCTCGGGCAGGTACAGGCCGCCGTCGGGCGCCAGCCCTTCCAGCAGGATCTCGCAGAAGCGCTTGCGTTCGGCGTGGCCGCGCGTGGACAGGTAACGCATCAGCGGAGCTCTTCCTTGCGGATGCGCACGATGGGCGACAGCACCGTGGGCAGGGCCTGCAGCTCGGCCAGCACCTTGTCCATGGTGCCTTCGCGCGTGTCGTGCGTGAGGATGATGAGGTCGGTGCTGGTGGCGCCCTCGCCGCCCACCTCGTCGGCCTCGCGCTGCAGCACGGCGTCGATGCTGATGCCGTTGAGCGCGAGCACGCCCGTGACCTTGGCGAGCACGCCGGCCTCGTCGGCCACGCGCAGGCGCAGGTAGTAGCTGGTGACCACCTCGCTCATGGGCAGCACCGGCAGGTCGCTCAGGGCGTCGGGCTGGAAGGCCAGGTGCGGCACGCGGTGGTGCGGGTCGGCCGTGTGCAGGCGCGTCACGTCCACCAGATCGGCGATCACGGCGCTGGCCGTGGGTTCGCTGCCCGCGCCCTTGCCGTAGTACAGCGTGGTGCCCACGGCGTCGCCGTGCACCACCACCGCGTTCATCGCCCCCTCGACGTTGGCCAGCAGGCGCTTGGCCGGCACCAGACAAGGGTGCACGCGCAGCTCGATGCCGCGCGGCGCGCGCTTGGTGATGCCCAGCAGCTTGATGCGGTAGCCCAGCTGCTCGGCGTAGCGGATGTCGGTGGCCGACAGCTGGGTGATGCCCTCGACATAGGCCTTGGGGAACTGCACCGGGATGCCGAAGGCGATGGCGCTCATGATGGTCGCCTTGTGCGCCGCGTCCACGCCCTCGATGTCGAAGGTCGGGTCGGCTTCGGCATAGCCCAGGCGCTGCGCCTCCTTGAGCACGACCTCGAAGTCGAGCCCCTTGTCGCGCATCTCCGAGAGGATGAAGTTGGTGGTGCCGTTGATGATGCCGGCGATCCACTCGATGTGGTTGGCCGAGAGGCCCTCGCGCAGCGCCTTGATGATGGGGATGCCACCGGCCACGGCGGCCTCGAAGGCCACGATCACGCCGCGCGCCGAGGCCGCCGCGAAGATCTCGGTGCCGTGCACCGCGAGCAGGGCCTTGTTGGCCGTGACCACGTGCTTGCCCGCCGAGATGGCCTCCATCACCAGGGCCTTGGCGATGCCATAGCCGCCGATGAGTTCGATCACGATGTCGATGTCGGGATTGGCGATCACCTCGCGCGCATCGCCCACGACGGTGACGCCCTCCCCCACCACGGCCCTGGCGCGCGCCACGTCGAGGTCAGCCACCATGGTGATCTGGATGCCGCGGCCGGCGCGGCGGCGGATCTCTTCCTGGTTGCGTTGCAGCACGTTGAAGGTGCCGCTGCCCACGGTGCCAATGCCCAGCAGGCCCACTTGAATCGGTTTCATCGGTCGGTGAAAAAGGAAAAACTCAGTTGCCGTGGCGTTTTCGCCAGTGTTCAAGGAAGCGCGCGACGCGGCCGATGGCCTCGCGCAGGTCGTCCTCGTGCGGCAGGAAGACGATGCGGAAGTGCTGGTTGTCGGGGTAGTTGAAGCCCGATCCCTGCACCAGCATCACGCGGGTTTCCTGCAGCAGTTCCAGGAACAGCTGCTGGTCGTCCTGCACGGGGTACATCGCCGGATCGAGCTTCGGAAACATGTAGAGCGCCGCCTGCGGCTTGACGCAGCTCACCCCCGGGATCGCCGTGATGAGTTCGTAGGCCAGGTCGCGCTGGCGGCGCAGGCGCCCGCCCTCCTGCACCAGGTCGTTGATGCTCTGGTAGCCGCCGAGGGCGGTCTGGATCGCCCACTGGCCTGGCACGTTGGCGCACAGGCGCATGTTCGAGAGCATGTTCAGGCCCTCGATGTAG
Source organism: Hydrogenophaga sp. 70-12 (assembly GCF_001897365.1). Taxonomy (NCBI): domain Bacteria; kingdom Pseudomonadati; phylum Pseudomonadota; class Betaproteobacteria; order Burkholderiales; family Comamonadaceae; genus Hydrogenophaga; species Hydrogenophaga sp. 70-12. The sequence continues at coordinate 43,241 of NZ_MKSS01000405.1, read as the reverse complement.
TCCTTGGCGGGTTTCTTGTCGCCCGACACCACCAGCCAGCCCGCGCGGTAGCCGCAGGAGCGGTAGCTCTTGGACAGCGAGTTGAAGGTGAGCGTGAGCACGTCGTTCGACAGGCTGCCGATCGGCACGTGCTTGACGTCGTCGTACAGCACCTTGTCGTAGACCTCGTCGGCGAAGATCACCAGGCCGTGCTGGCGCGCCAGGCCCACGATCTGCTGCAGCAGCTCCTTGGGGTACAGCGCACCGGTGGGGTTGTTCGGGTTGATGACCACGATGCCCTTGGTGGCCGGCGTGATCTTGCGGCGGATGTCCTCGATGTCGGGCATCCAGCCCTTGGACTCGTCGCACATGTAGTGCACGGGCGTGCCACCCGACAGACTGGCCGCCGCCGTCCACAGGGGGTAGTCGGGGGCCGGCAGCAGCAGCTCGTCGCCGTCATCGAGCAACGCGTTGGTCGCCATCACGATCAGCTCGCTGGCGCCGTTGCCGAGGTAGATGTCCTCCAGGGTGACTCCCTGGATGCCCTGCAGCTGGGTCTCGTGCATCACCGCCTTGCGCGCCGCGAAGATGCCCTTGCTGTCGGAGTAACCCGCCGAATTCGGCAGGTTGCGGATCATGTCCTGCTGGATCTCCTCGGGCGCATCAAAACCGAACACCGCCAGATTGCCGATGTTGAGCTTGATGATCTTGTGGCCCTCTTCCTCCATCTGCCGCGCCGCGTCCATGATGGGACCGCGGATGTCGTAGCAGACGTTGGCGAGCTTGGCGGATTTCTGGATGGTCTTCAAAGTCCCTCCGAGGGCGGAAGCCTGGCACGGGAAGGCTAAGATGGATGCCGCGCCGGTCACGAGCAAACTTGCGATTTGACCACAGTTCTCCAGCTCGCCCAGGGCGCGAACGCCCCATGAAACTGCACGCCGACACGCCCCACCAACTCGCCATCACCGCCCTCGGCGAGGGCTGGATCGCGATCAACGGCGAACGCCACACGGCCAGTGTGGTGCTCACGGCCAGCGGGCAACTGCGCCCCTGGAACTGCCAGCGCTTCGAGGACCTGGGCCCGGGGCACTTCGAGGAACTGCTGGACCCGGCCGGCGTGGCGCCGGAATTGGTGGTCTTCGGCAGCGGCGCGCGGCTGCGCTTCGTCGCACCCCGGCTGCTGCGGGCCCTGCTGGAACGGGGTATTGGCGTGGAAACCATGGACACAGCGGCCGCCTGCAGGACCTACAACATCCTGGCCGGCGAAGGGCGCCGCGTTGCGGCGGCCCTCCTACAAGAAGGTGGTTCCCAGCCCGTATCCGGGTAATCGGGCCCCCAAAGAGGTAAAATACTGGGTTGTTGCCCGGTCAGACCTTCCGTATGCATGCGCAGCGTCGGTCCGGCCACTCGGGCAGCCAACGCAACACCATCCACTTACGTCAGGGGTCTCCACAGCATGGCCGTCGTTGTCAATAAACCCATCCCCGAGTTCGAATCCCTGGCCACCGGCGGCGTCAAGGTCAGCCACCAGAGCCACCTCGGTCAGACGCTCGTGCTGTATTTCTACCCCAAGGACAATACGCCTGGCTGCACCACCGAGGCCATGCAGTTTCGCGACAAGTACAAGGATTTCGTCAAGGCCGGCGCCCAGGTGTTCGGCGTCTCGCGCGACAACATGAAGTCGCACGATGACTTCAAGGCCAAGCTGGAGCTGCCCTTCGAGCTCATTGCCGACACCGAGGAAAAGATGTGCCACATGTTCGGCGTGGTCAAGAACAAGATCATGTACGGCAAGAAGGTCAAGGGCATCGAGCGCAGCACCTTCCTGATCGGGCCCGACGGCGTGCTGCGCCAGGAGTGGCGCGGCCTGAAGGTTCCCGGCCACGTCGAGGAAGTGCTCAAGGCGGTCAAGGCGCTCAAAAAGGCCGCCTGAACGCCTGGTGGTGCGGCGCAGCGACACCCCGCTGCCCCACCGCGTCACCGCGCTTTCGGTGACATGCGGAAGGTGTATAGTGATTCGCATGTCTTCGGGCATCTTCCCTGTCCACCGCTGTTTCCGCCCCCTCCGACGCACGCAAAGCCGCCCGGTTTTCCCGGCGGCTTTTTGTTTTTTCGAGCCCGCGCGCTGAACGCCAAGCCCACATGCCCCTGCCCCCCGCCCCCTCCAAACGCGCCGCCCTCCTCGCCCCCGACGCCTACACCCTCAAGGCCTCCAACGCCAACCTCGAAGATTTCGACGAGCGCACCGGCGGCCTGAACATCCTCCCGGATGACGATACGCTGGCGGCGCCCGCACCGGTCGACGCACCCGCCCCGCGCAAAACGCGTCCCGCGCCGGCCGCCAAGACCCGCCGCGCACCGGCCCCCGCCCTGGAACTCAAGGACCGCGCCGAGCGTCCCGAGCCGGCCGCGCCCGCCTCCACCAGCCTCGCTCCCTCCTCGCCCGTGGCCGCCCCGCGGCGCCGCGCCGGCGGCAAGGTGGCCAGCGGCGGCCCCGCCCGCCTCTTCGTCCTCGACACGAACGTGCTGCTGCACGATCCGATGAGCCTCTTCCGCTTCGAGGAACACGACATCTACCTGCCGATGATCGTGCTGGAAGAGCTGGACGGCCACAAAAAGGGCATGACCGAGGTCGCCCGCAACGGCCGCCAGACCAGCCGCACGCTCGACGCCCTGGCCGCCCAGGCCGGTGGCGACATGACCAAGGGCCTGAAGCTCTCCGCCACCGGCCACCAATCCGCGCGCGGCCTGCTGTTCTTCCAGACCGAGCCGCTGCTGAGCGAGTTGCCCCCGTCCCTGCCCCAGGGCAAGGCCGACAACCAGATCCTCGGCGTGGTGGCTGCGCTGCGCCAGCGCCACCCCGATCGCGACGTGATCCTGGTGTCCAAGGACATCAACATGCGCGTGAAGGCGCGCGCATTGGGTCTGGCCGCGGAGGACTACGAGAATGACAAGACCCTGGACGACGGTGAGCTGCTGTACCCGGGCTCGCTGGCCCTTCCACAGGACTTCTGGACGCGCCAGAGCAAGACCATCGAAAGCTGGCAGAGCGGCAGCCACACGTTCTACCGCGTGAGCGGCCCGGCGGTGGGCCAGTTCCACATCAACCAGTTCGTCTACTTCGAAGCGCCGGGCGAGCCCTCGCTGTACGCGCGCGTGACCGAGATCCGCGACAAGACCGCGGTGCTCAAGACGCTCAAGGACTACACGCACCTCAAAAACGCCGTCTGGGGAGTCACCAGCCGCAACCGCGAGCAGAACTTCGCCCTCAACCTTCTGATGGACCCCGAAATCGACTTCGTGACGCTTGCCGGCACGGCCGGCACGGGCAAGACGCTGATGGCTCTGGCCGCCGGCCTCACGCAGGTGCTGGACGACCGGCGCTACACCGAGATCATCATGACCCGCGCCACCGTCAGCGTGGGCGAAGACATCGGTTTCCTGCCCGGCACCGAGGAAGAAAAGATGGGCCCCTGGATGGGCGCGCTGGACGACAACCTGGAGTTCCTGGCCAAGGGCGACGGTGGCAATGCGGGCGAATGGGGTCGCGCGGCCACCAATGAACTCATCCGCAGCCGCATCAAGGTCAAAAGCATGAACTTCATGCGCGGCCGGACCTTCATGAACAAGTACGTGATCATCGACGAGGCGCAGAACCTGACGCCCAAGCAGATGAAGACGCTGATCACGCGCGCGGGCCCGGGCACCAAGATGATCTGCATGGGCAACCTGGCGCAGATCGACACGCCCTACCTCACTGAAGGCTCCTCGGGCCTGACCTACGCGGTGGACCGCTTCAAGGGCTGGCCGCACGGCGGGCACATCACGCTGGCGCGTGGCGAACGCTCAAGGCTCGCCGACTTCGCCTCCGAAGTGCTCTAAGGCCCGCCTTCATTCGGGTGGCGCGCCACCGTCGGCCTCGGCCAGGCCCACCAGAACGGAGAGCAACAGCCGGACATCGGCCTCACGGCGCACGTCGACGTCGATGACCGGCACGCGCCAGCCCGCCGCCTCCAGGCCAGCGCAGTAGGCCTCGACGCCGGGCGAAGGATGCGTCTCCAGCCGCCCCACGCCCACCACCGTGGGCAGGGGCCCGATGGGCCCGGCCAGCACTCGCAGGTGCCACTCCACCTGGGCAATGGGGTCGGTTTGGCTGTTGTCGACCAGCACGATCAAGCCCAACGCGCCGGCGGCGGCGGGGGGCAGGCCATCCAGCGCCCTCCCGCTTCCGTCGAGGCTCATGGGCACGGCGATGCCCTCACCAATGGATCGGCTGGCGGTGGCCT
>NZ_MKSS01000405.1:0-38943 GCF_001897365.1 Hydrogenophaga sp. 70-12 | reverse complement strand
CACCACAACCGCCACTTCTCGCGCAAGGGTTTGAACCGGCCCCAAGCCGCGCCTTCGCGGGCCACGTCCAGGGGATGGGTGGCCTCTTCCAGTTGGCCCAGGCCCAGCGCGTCACCCGTGAGCACGAAGGCCCGGACCACAGGCAGCGGCAAACCTGCACGCTCGGCCAACTCCAGGGCGGTGTATGGCCGGCGCCACAGCAAGGCCGCCAGGTGCGGGTGGCCCGGCGCCATGAGCCCCATGGCCTGGGGCCAGCGCCGCAGGCGCCAGGCGCCGCGCAAGGGCGGATGGGGCGCGCGCGCCTCCACCATGGTCGCGCTCAGGCGCCACAGGAACACGCTCAGCGAATGCGTCTCGGCCCCTTGCAGCGCGTCTTCATCGGCCGCCGTGCACGGGCGCAGCGCACCCAGATCATGCGCGTGCGAGAGCAGCTGCTCGACCGGAACGGTGGCCTGCATGGACTGCGACACCGCATCGAGCCGGAGCAACTGCCCTCCGCCGATCGGCAAAACGCTGTGACCACAGCTCCGAAGCGCCGCTCGCAGACGCTCGAACAGTGAGGACAACCACCGCTGGCGATCCAGGGGGTTCGAAGACCGCCGCCGGGGCAAGGCCTGTTGCAAGGCCGTGATGACGCTGATCATGCGCAAGGGAGAACTGATGGTGATCGGGCCGCCCCACCCGAGCGGCACGGTGGCGGCGTCGGTGACCACGACGGTGGTGCGGCCCGGGCAGGTGCTCAATGCCGCCGGCGAGGCAAAGACCACATGGCAACCGGCGACGTCCTCGCTGTACCGAAGCCCCATGCCCAACGCCCCGTCCAGCAAGCGCACCAGCGCCCGCAGGATGGTGGTGTCCTGGGCTGGCAGGGCCAGCGATCCGATCGTCACGCCCTCGGGGACTGGGTGGCCCCGCCAAGTGGCGGGGCTCGGTGGCACCACGGCGGGCACATCCAATGGTGGCGACTGGCTGATCATGCGTCCTCCCTGCATCAAGAGGCGCGAACTATGTGCGTCCTCCTACCGGTACTGGTGTGACCGGGCCATAGAGAACAGCAGATGGTGAGAACTTAGGGCGTCAGGGTGGTCGGGCGCCCGCGCCTCTCGGGCGTGAAGGGACTCAGTAGTCGCCGCCGCCCACGAGCGATTCGAAACGGGTCAACATATTCAAGAACGCCAGCTTGACCGTTCCCGTGGGGCCGTTTCGCTGCTTGCCGATGATGATCTCCGCCACACCCGGCTCTTTGCAGGCATCCTTGGTGTAGTACTCGTCGCGGTAGATGAACATGATGATGTCCGCGTCCTGCTCGATGGCGCCCGATTCACGCAGGTCGCTCATCATGGGACGCTTGTCGGTGCGCTGTTCGACCGAACGATTTAGCTGCGACAGCGCGATCACCGGGCATTGCAGCTCCTTGGCCAGCATCTTCAGGCCACGCGAGATCTCGCCGAGTTCGGTGGCGCGGTTGTCGCCGCCGTCGCTGCTGGAGCCGCTCATGAGCTGCAGGTAGTCGACCACGATCAGACCGAGCTTGCCGCAGGTGCGCGCCAGGCGACGCGCGTTGGCGCGCAGCTCGCTGGGCGTGAGACCGGGCGTCTCGTCGATGTGCAGCGACACGTTGCGCAGCTTCTCGATGGCCTCCGTCAGGCGCGGCCATTCGTCGTCGGTGAGCTTGCCGGTGCGCAGGTGGCCCTGGTTGATGCGGCCGATGGAGCCCACGATACGCACCGCGAGCTGGGCCGCGCCCATTTCCATGGAGAACACGGCGACGGGCAGGCCCTCGTTCAGCGCCACATGCTCGGCGATGTTGATGGCGAAAGCGGTCTTGCCCATCGAAGGACGCGCCGCCAGCACGATCAGATCGCCCCCCTGCAGGCCCGCGGTCATGCGGTCGAGGTCGATGAAGCCGGTGGGCACGCCGGTCACGTCCTGCGGGTTGTCGGCCATCTCCTGCACGCGATCGAGCAGCTCCACCACCAGCCGGTCCATCGACTGGAAGCCCTCCTTCATGCGCGAGCCTTCCTCGCCGATCTTGAAGATCTTCTGTTCGGCTTCGTCGAGGATCTTGGCGACCGGCTTGCCCTGCGGGTTGAAGGCGGAGGTGGCGATTTCGTCGCTGGCGGCCACGAGCTTTCGCAGCACGGCGCGCTCGCGCACGATCTCGGCGTAGCGGCGGATGTTGGCCGCACTGGGCACGTACTGCGCGAGCGAGTTGAGGTAGGCCAGCCCGCCCGCCTCGTCGGCCTTGCCCAGGTTCTGCAGGTGCTCGAACACCGTCACCACGTCGGCCGGCTTGGACGCATTGACCAGCGCAGCGATGGCCGAGTACGTCAGGCGGTGTTCGTAACGGTAGAAGTCGGAGTCGTTGAGCAGGTCCGCGACGCGGTCCCAGGCGCCGTTGTCCAGCAACAGGCCGCCAAGCACGCTGGACTCGGCTTCGATGGAGTGCGGCGGAACGCGGAGCTGCGCGACCTGGCGGTCACCGGTCTCGTCGAGGCCGCTGCCAAGGTCAGGAAATGGGCTGGAGAAGGCGGTGGACATGCGGCGTCAGGGCAAAGGGGAATGGTACGCCCCCGGGTAGTCCTCGTCAGGGGACAACCCTGTGGAGAACCGGTGGGAATGCGGTGCATGCCCGGTGAAAAGAAAAAGCCGCTGCCCGAGGACAGCGGCTTTCTGGCGGACTGGGGGTCCGCGGCGATCAGGCGGTTTCGCCGAGCACCGAGACGGCCACGTCGACCGTGACGTCGGTGTGCAGGTTGATCTGCACGGTGTAGTCGCCCACGGCCTTGAGCGGGCCATTGGGCATGCGCACCTGCGACTTGACCACGTCCTTGAAGCCTTGCTTGTGCAGCTCGTCGGCCACGTCGTGGTTGGTGACGGAGCCGAACAGACGGCCATCCACACCAGCCTTCTGCGTGAGCTTGAGGGTGGTGGCGGCCAGCTTCTCACCCACGGCCTGAGCGGCGGCCAGCTTGGCGGCGGCGGCCTTTTCCAGTTCGGCGCGGCGGGCCTCGAAGGCCGCCAGGGCGTCCTTGGTGGCGCGGCGGGCCTGGCCGGTCGGGATCAGGAAGTTGCGGGCGTAGCCGTCCTTGACCTTGACGACATCGCCGAGGGCGCCGAGGTTGTGGACTTTTTCGAGAAGAATCACTTGCATGTCGGGCTCCTCAATCAGACGCGGTGCTGATCGCTGTAGGGCAGCATGGCCAGGAAGCGCGCGCGCTTGATGGCGGTGGTGACCTGGCGCTGGTAGATCGCGCGGGTGCCGGTCAGGCGCGCCGGGATGATCTTGCCGTTTTCAGAAATGAAGTCGCGCAGGACGTCGATGTCTTTGTAGTCCACCTCTTCGACCTTGGCGACGGTGAAGCGGCAGAAGCGCTTGCGCTTGAAAAGCAGCGACTGGGTGTTGCGCTTGGGGCGCTTGTCTTTGTTGAAACGCTTGGGTGCAGCCATGATGGGCCTCTCCTATGTCTTGCTGAATGCCTGGATGTGGAAGACCACGCCTTTGCCGTTGCGCGCGTTCGCGAGGAACCCGTCGAAGTCCGCCAGTTCGTTGAGCGCCTGCTTCTGCAGGGTCTCGGCCAGGGGCCCGAAGGCCACGGCACGGATCTGGAGGGCGACGGTGCGGGGTGTGTCCAGTTCGGTCTGCTGCGACTCGTGTTCGAGCACGAGATTGAGCACCGGGATGCCTGCCGGTGTGTAGCGCAGGTTCTGCACCTGCACCACCGCGGCCTGCAACTGGAGACGGTTCACCCGATTCCCGCGAACCTCACGCCAGGGGCGTCAGGCGGATTGCTCCTGCGATTGCTGCTGGGCCTTGCGGGCCTCTTCGCGCTCGACCGTCTTCATCATGGACGACGGGCCGGTGTCGGCTTTCTTGCGCTGCACGCTCAGGTGGCGCAGCACCGCGTCGTTGAAGCGGAAGGCGTGCTCCAGCTCGTTCATCACGGCCTGGTCGGCCTCGATGTTGACGCAGAGGTAGTGGGCCTTGGACAGCTTGTTGATCTGGTAAGCCAGCTGGCGGCGGCCCCAGTCTTCAACGCGGTGGATCTTGCCGCCACCGGCGGTGATCATGCCCTTGTAGCGCTCCAGCATGGCCGGAACCTGTTCGCTCTGATCCGGGTGGATCAGCAAGACGATCTCATAGTGACGCATGGACTCTCCTTGTGGATGCCCCCGGCCGATCGGAAAACCCTGGCCTGGGAGATTGACAGCCGCCCCCAGGCGTCAGCAGGGGTGCAGCAAGGCAAGCCCGCGATTATACAAAAGTGAAAAGCCCGGGCCACCTGCCGGTGGTCCGGGCCTGGGACCGCCCGCCTTCGCGGCGGGCGGGGACCTATCGGGCGCCGTTCAGGCGGCCTTCAGGTTGGGGTAGCGCACGTGCTCCACCAGCTCCTGGATCTTCTTGCTCGGCGCCGGGGTCACCAGGCTGACCAGGACGATCACCGCGATGCCCAGCGGCACGCCGAACACGCCGGCCGAGATCGGCTGGATGCCCCACCACAGCTCGATCGGCGAGGTGACGCCGAAGATGCCACGCAGCCAGGGCTGTGTGGTGGCCATGTAGTAGAAGGTGATACCCAGGCCCGCGATCATGCCCAGCGAAGCGGCGATGCCGGTGGCGCGCTTCCAGAAGATGCCGAGCACCAGTGCCGGGAAGAACGCCGAGGCAGCGAACGAGAACGCCGCGGAGACCAGGAACAGGATGTCGGCCGGTTTCTGGGCGGCCACATAGGCGGCGGCCAGGGCCACGACCAGCAGCAGCGTCTTGGAGATCGTGACGCGGCGGGCCGTCGAGGCGTTGGGGTCGATCATCTTGTAGTACAGGTCGTGCGACAGCGCGTTGGCGATGGTCAGCAGCAGGCCGTCGGCCGTGGACAGCGCCGCGGCCAGGCCGCCGGCCGCCACCAGGCCCGAGATCACGTACGGCAGGCCACCGATGGCGGGGGTTGCCAGCACGATGATGTCGCCGCCGATGCTCATCTCGTTGAGCTGCAAGATGCCGTCCTTGTTCACGTCGGTCACCGACAGCAGGGTCGGGTCGACACGGTTCCATGCCGCTATCCACTCCGGCAGGTTGTTGAACGGTGTGCCCACCAGGACGTTGAACACCTCGAACTTGACCAGCACGGCCAGGGCCGGCGCGGTGAAGTACAGCAGGAAGATGAAGAACAACGACCACGTCACCGAGGCCCGCGCCTCCTTCACGCTGGGCACCGTGTAGTAGCGCATCAGGATGTGCGGCAGCGCAGCGGTGCCCACCATCAGGCAGAAGATCAGCGCGAGGAAGTTGCGCCGCGATTCGTCGAAGGTCTTCTTCGCGGCCGCGTCGCCGTTCGGGTCGCCGACGTACTGCGCGGCGTGGCGCGGCATGCCATTGAGCGGCTTGGTCTTCGCGTCCGCAGCGGCTTTGGCGCGCGTCCAGGCGGCCTTGGCGGCGGCCTCGTCCTTCGGCAGGTCCGCGACGGCTTTCTCGGCAACCGCGATCTCGGCGGTAGGCGCATTGGCGGCGCGCAGGTCGGCCAGCTTTTTGTCGGCAGCGGCCTTGTCGGCGGCCAGCGCGGCGGCCGGGTCCTTCAGCTTCTCGGCCAGAGCGTCTGAGCGCTGCTTGAACACGTTGCGGACCTCGATCTCCTTCGGATCGTTGATCAGCCGCGTCTCGGCTTCGGTCACCTTGACCAGTTGCTGCCCATAAATGAGCTGCGGCACGGGCACGTTGGTCTGCTTCACCGACAGCCAGACCACCGGGATCATGTAGGCAATGATCAGGATGATGTACTGGGCGACTTGCGTCCAGGTCACCGCGCGCATGCCACCCAGGAACGAGCACACCAGGATGCCGCCGAGGCCCAGGAAGATCCCGAGCTCGAAGGCCACGCCGGTCAGGCGCGCCGTGATGATGCCCACGCCGTAGATCTGCGCCACCACGTAGGTGAAGGAACAGAGGATGGCCGCAAGGATGCCCAGAAAGCGCGGCAGGTTGCCGCCGTAGCGCTCACCCAGGAAATCGGGAATGGTGAACTGGCCGAACTTGCGCAGGTACGGCGCCAGGAACAGCGCCACCAGACAGTAACCACCGGTCCAGCCCATGATGAAGGCCAGGCCCCCATAGCCCGTGAGGTAGAGCGTGCCCGCCATGCCGATGAAGGACGCGGCCGACATCCAGTCGGCGCCGGTGGCCATGCCGTTGTACACGGCAGGCACGCGGCGCCCGGCCACGTAGTACTCGGCCGCATCGGTGGTGCGGCTCATGATGCCGATGCCGGCGTAGAGCGCGATCGTCGCGATCAGGAAGATGAAGCCGATCCACTCGCGCGACAGCCCGAGCTGCTCGAAGATGGCCAGTGCAACCACGAAGACGAAGAAGCCCCCCGTGTACCACTTGTAGACCTTGTTGAGCTGCTGCTTGAAGGCAGCGTTGGAGCGGGCGCCACCGGCGCCGCCTGTTTCAAACATGCCTGCCATGGTTTACTCCTCGGCCTCGTCGACACCGTGTTCGATGTCGAGCTTGTTCATGTACCAGGCGTAGAAGGCAATGATGGCCACATAGACCACCAGAGCACCCTGCGCGCCCACCCAGAAGCTGAACGGCCAACCGAAGAAGTTGAAGTGCAGATCCCGGGCGAAGTAGCCCACCACGAACGTCACGACGAACCAGATTGCAAGCAATATGGCCGTGATGTTGAGGTTCTTCCGCCAGTACAGGCGGTGCTTCTCTGTCAATTGCATTGCATCGACCTCCATCAACAAACCCTCACGGGCACGTCACGGACACCACCCGTCTCCTCATGGGTGACCTGCACGCCAAGTCCATGTTGTCGGCACCGCCTTGCGGACGGTGCCCCTTTTTGCGGCCGCTCGGCGGCAGCGCGCCTCAGGTCGGTTCTTGAACCAGCCCTGTCTCGCGCTCCAGCTGGGCGGCCACCTTGGGCTCGAACCGTTTGAGGTGGCGAATGATCTTCGCCGCCTCTTCGGGCTCTTGCCGATCGACATGAACCCGCGCGAGCTGATACCAGCCGTACGGGCTCATGGGCTGCAGTTGGGTGTTGCGCTTGAGCGCGACCACGGCGTCGTCGAAGCGCCGCTGGCGGATCAGGCACAAGGCCAGGCCGTACCAGGCCCGGTCCATCTTTTCTTCAAGGGCGATGGCCTGGCGAAACGCCGCCTCGGCGTCTTCCAGCAAGCCCAGTTCTTCGCGCAGGAAGCCCAGGTTGAACCAGCCCGCCGCCTGCTGCGGCCGCACGGCGACCACGCGCTCGAGCGCCGCCACCGCGCCGGCCTTGTCGCCCTGCTCCGCCCTAAGATGGGCGAGCGTCGCCCAGGCGTAGGCGTCGTCGGGATCGATGGCCAGCATGCGCTCCACGCGCTCGAGCGCCGCCGCACGCCGGCCGAGGGCCAGCAGCAGCTTGATCTGCCAGCGCAGGAAGCGCAGTTGCATCGAGGCGTTCATTTGCACAACTCCACACCGATGCGCAGGCAGTGCTGGATGCGCAGCGCCGTCACCACGATCCACGCAAAGGCCAGCACGAGGAAAGCCACCAGCGGCACATGGCGGTCCAGCACGATGCTGCGCGGCGTGATGAAGCGCGCCATCACCACGAAGGGACGGCCGATCTGCGCCAGCAACTGGTAGAAGAAGTTGGTGTCGCGCTTGGCGCCCGCCAGCAGGCCCAGCACCCACTGGCCGAACAGCGACATGAGCGCGATCTCGCAGATCAGTTTGGCAATGGACAGGAACAGCAACATGCGTGAGTGACACCTTGGGTTGGCGCCATTCTTTCGCTGCCCCTTACGGTTTACTTACGATTCCTCACACCAAGCGCCCCACAGCGGGTGATCCCTGTGAGGGTTATCCCTAGATCGCAAACCAAAAAAGGGCTCCGAAGAGCCCTTTGCCTGGCCGGGAGGACCCGGTCACGCGAATTCAGTCGGCGGCGAAGATGTCCTTCTTGTGGTTGTCGGGCACGAACACCGCGCCGATGAGCACCGTGGCCAGGGCGATGACGATGGGGTACCACAGGCCGTAGTACGGATCGCCGGTGTGGGCAATCATGGCGAAGGCCGTCGCCGGCATCAGGCCACCGAACCAGCCGTTGCCGATGTGGTACGGCAGGGACATGCCGGTGTAGCGGATGCGGGTGGGAAACAGCTCGACCAGGGCCGCGGCGATCGGGCCGTACACCATGGTCACCAGGACCACCAGGTAGGTGAGGATGATCACCAGCGGGAAGGCCTGTGCGTTGAACACGCCGAAGAAGCCGTCCACCTTCACGATGCCGGGCGCGGGCTTGTCGGCGGCGGGGTAGCCGGCCGCGGCCAGCGCCGCGTTCACGCTCTTCGTGAACGCGGCGGGCACGGCCTTGGCGTCGTCGCCGCTGAGCTTGGCGGCCTCATAGGCAGGTATCTCCGTGCTGCCGATCTGCACCTTCGCGGGCACCACGCCGGACTGGTACTGCACCGAGTAGCTCACCGAGTTGCGCGCCAGCAGCGCCTTGGTCACGTCGCAGGAACTGGTGAACTTGGCGGTGCCGGTGGGGTTGAACTGGAACGAGCAATCGGACCGGTCGGCGATGATCGTCACGGTGGTGTTCTGCTGGGCCGCGTGCAGCGCCGGGTTGGCCAGCCGGGTGATGGCGTTGAAGACCGGGAAGTAGGTCAGCGCGGCCAGCAGGCAGCCCGCCAGGATGATCTTCTTGCGGCCTATCGTGTCGGAGAGCGAGCCGAACACCACGAAGCCGCCGGTGCCCAGGATCAGCGCCCAGGCAATCAGCATGTTGGCGGTGAACATGTCCACGCGCAGGATGGTCTGGATGAAGAACAGCGCATAGAACTGGCCCGTGTACCAGACCACCGCCTGGCCGGCCACAAGACCCAGCAGCGCCAGCAAGGCGTACTTGCCGTTCTTCCAGTTGCCGAAGGCCTCGGAAATCGGCGCCTTCGATTGGGCGCCTTCGGCTTTCATCTTCTTGAAGGCGGGAGACTCTTCCATCTGCAGGCGAATCCACAGCGAGACCCCGAGCAGGAAGATCGACAGCAGGAAGGGAATGCGCCAGCCCCAGGTGGTGAAGGCCTGTTCACCCACCACCGAGCGCACCACCAGGATCACCATGAGCGAGAGCAGCAGGCCCAGCGTCGCGGTGGTCTGGATCCAACTCGTGAAGAAGCCGCGGCGGCCATGCGGCGCGTGCTCGGCCACGTAGACCACGGCCCCGCCGTACTCGCCACCGAGCGCCAGGCCCTGCAGCATGCGCAGCGCGATCAGCAGCACGGGCGCTGCCCAGCCGATGGAGTCGTAGCTGGGCAGCAGGCCGACGACGAAGGTCGAAATGCCCATGATCAGGATCGTGATCAGGAAGGTGTACTTGCGGCCCACCAGGTCACCGAGGCGGCCGAACACCAGCGCTCCGAAGGGCCGCACCAGGAAGCCCGCCGCGAAGGCCAGCAAGGCAAACACGTTGCGCGTGGCCTCGGGAAAGGAAGAGAAAAACTGCGCGCCGATGATCGCGGCGAGCGAACCGTAGAGATAGAAGTCGTACCACTCGAAGATGGTGCCGGCCGATGAGGCCAGGATGACCCGCTTCTCTTCGCGGGTCATGGGACGTTTTCGGGGGTCCGGCGCACGGCTTGCGCCGGCCGCCATGGCTGCGGTGTTCCTGTTCACATGCGTCTCCTCATTCAATGGGCTGGAAGGCCCGATGGCTTCCAGAGCCGATTTGTAGAGACGCGCGCTTACCAGCCCCTGACCCGGAACTGACTTCAAACTGACCCAGAACTGAAGGAGGAATTAAAGCGGCACCGATTGCGGTGCGCGACCGGCCCAGGCCGATGCGACTACGCCCCCGCCACGCGGCGGCGCGTCAGCAAACTCAGGACCAGGATGACCGCAAAACCCAGCGGCACACCGAACACCGCCGCGGACACCGGCTGGATGTCGAACCAGAGCGACTGGCCGGCCGGCAGCCGCAGCACGGCGCGCACCGCCGGGGCGTTGACCACCATGTAGCCCACCGTCACGCTCAGGCCCGCGAGCATGCCGGCCACCGCGGCAGCGCCTGTGGTGCGCGACCAGAAGATGCCCATGATCATGGCCGGCACCAAGGCAGAGGCCGCGAGCGAGAACGATGAGGCCACCAGCGGCAGGATCTCCGCCGGCCTGAGCGATGCCACGAAAGCCGCGACCGTGGCCACGCTCAACAGCGCGAACTTGGAGAGGATCACGCGCTGCTCGGGCGCCACATGGCGCCCGAACTCCTGCAAGTAGGTGTCGCGCACCAGCGAGTTGCTGATGGTCAGCAAGAGGCCATCGGCGGTGGACAGCGCGGCGGCCAGACCACCCGCGGCCACCAGGCCGGACACCACGTAGGGCATGCCGCCCAGCTCGGGCGTGGCGAGCATGATCAGGTCGGCCCCCAGCCGGATCTCGCCGAACTGCAGGATGCCGTCGCCATTGATGTCGCTCACCGAAAGCAAGGAATCGTCGTAGTGCGACCACTGCGCGATCCACGACGGCAGCGCGTTGAAACTGCTGCCCACGACGTTCTGCATCAGCTCGTACTTCACCAGTGTGGCCAGCGCGGGCGCGCTCAGGTACAGCAGCGCGATGAAGAACAGCGACCAGGCCACCGAGGCCCGCGCGGTGGCCACGGACGGCGTGGTGTAGTAGCGCGTCAGCAGGTGGGGCAGCCCGGCGGTGCCCACCATGAGGCAGAACATGAGCGCCAGGAAGTTCGCGCGGGACGACTGGAAGGCCCGGCGCTCGGCCTCGCTGCCATTCGGATCGCCGACATAGGCCTGCGTGTGGGGCGGCAGCCCGCCCAGGAAGCGGGAACGGTCCTGGCTGTCCTTCATGGCGCGCGTCCATTGCTCGCGCGCGTCGGCCGCGTCCCGGGGCAAGGCCGACAGCGCCCGGCGCGCGGCGACGACGCGCTCGACAGATGCGTTCTGGGCCACCAGCTCGCGCACGCGCTCTTGCGCGAGCATGCGCTGCTCCCGCAGCGATCCCTCCACGTCCTGGAGCCAGCGCTGGTACTGGCGGGCCCGCGCCTGGAACTCGGCCTGCACCGCCCGCTCCTGCGGCGAAGCCTGCAGGTCCTTCTCGAGCGCTGCGATCTTCTCGAGCTGCTTGCCGTAGGCCAACGGCGCCAGGGGGTTGCCCAATTGCTGGTAGGCCAACCAGGACACGGGGACCAGAAAGGCCAGCAACAGGATCACGTATTGCGCGACCTGGGTCCAGGTGATGGCCCGCATGCCGCCCAGGAAGGAACACAGCACCACCCCACCCAGGCCCAGCATGATGCCGATCTCGAAATGCACCCCGGTCAGGCGCGAAGCCACCAGGCCGATGCCATAAATCTGCGCCACCACGTAGGTGAAGGAACACAGGATCGCCGAGAACGCCGCCAGGCGGCGCGGCCACCGGCCGCCAAAGCGGTGCATGAAGTACTCGGGCACCGTGTAGAGCTTGAGCTGGCGCAGGTGCGGCGCGATGAGCAGGCCCACGAGGCAGAAGCCGCCGGTCCAGCCCAGCACGAAGGCCAGTCCGCCAGCTTGCACGTCGGTGCCGCCGAAGCCTTGCAGGTAGAGGCCGCCGGCCAGGCTGATGAAGGACGCCGCGCTCATCCAGTCGGCGGCCGCGGCCATGCCGTTGTAGACCGGCGGAATGCGCCGGCCCGCCACGTAGTACTCCTCGGGGTCGGCGGTGCGCCCATAGACGCCGATGCCGCCGTACATCATGACGGTGGCGAACAACATGATCGGCCCCAGCCAGCGGCGCGACAGGCCGCTCTGCTCGGCCCAGGCCATCAGCAGCAGGAAAGCAATCAGCGCCACCACATACAGCGCCAGGATGCGGTGCAGGCGGCGCTGGTAGGCGGCGTAGGCTGGGCCGTCAGCCACCGCCGCCCCCGTCGTCCGGCCCGTCCCCGCCGCCCTCGCCGTCGCGGGCCTCCAGGCGGTTCATGGCCCAGGTGTAGACCGCCAGGATGGCGATGAACACCAGCACCGCCCCTTGGGAGGCGATCCAGAAATGCAGGGGCCAGCCCATCACGGAGAAGCTGAGCTCTCGCGCGAAGAAGCAGGTGCCGAAGGACACCAGCACCAGCACCGCCAGCAGCACGGCCTTCAGGGCCAGTGCGCGGCGGTCGTGGCGCGGGTTCGTGGCGGGCGCGGGGGGCATCGCGGGATCATCGCATTGCGCGCGCCCCCCCGCCTTAGGTGTTTGCGCGGGCTGCCCCGCGCGCTCAGCCCCGCGCCAGCAGCTGCCAGGTGTCGATCACCGTGTCGGGGTTGAGCGAGATGGAGCTGATGCCCTCGTCGCGCAGCCACTGCGCGAAGTCGGGGTGGTCGCTGGGGCCCTGGCCGCAGATGCCCACGTACTTGCCCTCGGCCTTGCAGGCGCCGATGGCCAGCTTGAGCAGCGCGCGCACCGCCGGGTCGCGCTCGTCGAAATCGTGCGCCAGCAGTTCCAGGCCGGAATCTCGGTCGAGGCCAAGCGTGAGCTGCGTCAGATCGTTCGAGCCGATGGAGAAGCCGTCGAAGTACTGCAGGAAGTCCTTGGCCAGCACGGCGTTGCTGGGGATCTCGCACATCATGATGAGCTGCAGACCGTTCTCGCCGCGCTTGAGGCCCTTGGCCGCCAGCAGCTCGGTCACGCGCTGGGCCTGCGCCAGCGTGCGCACGAAGGGCACCATCACCTGCACGTTGCTCAGGCCCATGTCCTCGCGCACGCGCTTGAGCGCCTCGCATTCCATGGCAAAGGCCTCGGCGAAGTCGTGGCTGATGTAGCGCGCCGCACCGCGGAAACCCAGCATGGGGTTTTCTTCGTCGGGTTCGTAGCGGGAGCCGCCCACCAGCTTGCGGTACTCGTTGCTCTTGAAGTCCGACAGGCGAACGATCACCGGCTTGGGCCAGAAGGCCGCGGCGATGGTGGCCACGCCCTCGGCGACCTTGTCGACGTAGAACGCGCGCGGCGAGGCATGGCCGCGCGCCACCGACTCCACCGCCTTCTTCAGGTCGGCGTCGACGTTGGGGTAGTCGAGTATGGCCTTGGGGTGCACGCCGATGTTGTTGTTGATGATGAATTCCAGCCGCGCCAGGCCCACGCCGCCGTTGGGGATCTGGGCGAAGTCGAAGGCCAGCTGTGGGTTGCCCACGTTCATCATGATCTTCACGTCGAGATCGGGCATCTCGCCGCGCTTGACCTCGCTGATCTCGGTCTCGAGCAGGCCGTCGTAGATGTTGCCGGTGTCGCCCTCGGCGCAGCTCACGGTGACCAGGGTGCCGTCCTTGAGCCGCTCGGTGGCGTCGCCGCAGCCCACCACGGCCGGGATGCCGAGTTCGCGCGCGATGATGGCCGCGTGGCAGGTGCGCCCGCCGCGGTTGGTGACGATCGCGCTGGCGCGCTTCATCACGGGCTCCCAGTTGGGGTCGGTCATGTCGGTGACCAGCACGTCGCCGGGCTGCACCTTGTCCATCTCGCCGATGCTGTGCACCAGGCGCACCGGGCCGGTGCCCACCTTCTGGCCGATGGCGCGGCCGCTGGCCAGCACCGAGCCCTTGCCCTTGAGCTTGTAGCGCACCTCGGTCTTGCCGGCGCTCTGGCTTTTCACCGTTTCGGGGCGGGCCTGCAGGATGTAGATCTGGCCGTCGGTGCCGTCCTTGCCCCACTCGATGTCCATGGGGCGGCCATAGTGCTGCTCGATCACCAGCGCGTACTGGGCCAGCTGCGCCACGTCGGCGTCGCTCAGGCTGTAGCGGTTGCGCTGCTCCACGGGCACGTCCACGGTCTTCACCAGCTTGCCCTTCAGCGGGCCGTCGGCGGCCTTTTCCTCGGCCGTGCTGAACACCATCTGGATCAGCTTGCTGCCCAGGTTGCGGCGGATGAGCGCGCGCTTGCCGGCCTTGAGCATGGGCTTGTGCACGTAGAACTCGTCGGGGTTCACGGCGCCCTGCACCACCGTCTCACCCAGGCCGTAGCTGCTGGTGATGAAGACGACATCGGAAAAGCCGCTCTCGGTGTCGATGGTGAACATCACGCCGGCCGCGCCCAGGTCGGAGCGCACCATGCGCTGCACGCCGGCCGACAAGGCCACCTCGGCGTGGGCGAAGCCCTTGTGCACGCGGTAGCTGATGGCGCGGTCGTTGTAGAGGCTGGCGAACACCTCCTTCATCTTGTGCAGCACCTCCTCGATGCCGACCACGTTGAGGAAGGTTTCCTGCTGGCCCGCGAAGGACGCGTCGGGCAGGTCTTCGGCGGTGGCCGAGGAGCGCACGGCGAACGAGGCCTTGGCGTTGCCCTCGCTCAGGGTGGCGAAGGCCTCGCGGATGGCCCTTTCCAGGTCGGCCGGAAAGGGCTGGGCCTCGACCCAGGCGCGGATCTCGGCGCCGGCGGCGGCCAGGGCGCGCACGTCCTCGGTGTCGAGCGTGGCCAGGCGCTGGTTGATGCGGTCGGCCAGGCCGCCGTGCTGGAGAAATTCGCGGAAGGCGTGCGCCGTGGTGGCGAAGCCGGTGGGCACCTTCACACCGCTGGGCAGCTGAGAAATCATCTCGCCGAGGCTGGCGTTCTTGCCGCCGACCGACTCGACGTCGCTCATCCGCAGCTTCTCGAAAGGCACGACCAGGGCGGTCGCCTCGAACAGGTTGGACATGGAAAAACTCCTAAGGTTGAAAAACCGGGGTTCCATGCACCAGCGTGTGACCTGTGGTTGTGTTGTGGGTCGGCCACCGGGCAAGGCGGAAATCTTGGGGGGCGCCACGGGCCCGGATAATGGCCCGCCACGCAACAGCAGCGGATTGTAAGGACGCCCCTCCCATGTCCCACCGAACGGTCTTTTTCGTCTCCGACGGCACCGGCATCACCGCCGAAACCTTCGGCAACGCCATCCTCGCCCAGTTCGAGGCCACGGTGCGCCGGGTGCGCCTGCCCTTCCTGGACAGCGTGGACAAAGCCCACCAGGCGGCGCGCCAGATCAACCACACCGCCGAGGTGGAGGGCCGGCGCCCGCTGGTGTTCACCACCGTCGTCAACGCCGAGGTGCTCGACGTCTTCCAGCACCACTGCCGCGGCATGCTGCTCGACATGTTCGGCACCTTCGTGCAGCCGCTGGAGGAAGAGCTGGGGATCAAGAGCAACCACCGCGTGGGGCGCTTTTCCGACGCGTCCAAGAGCAAGGCCTACCACGACCGCATCGAGGCCATCAACTACTCGCTGGCGCACGACGACGGCCAGAGCGACAAGGACCTGGAGAGCGCCGACGTGATCCTGGTCGGCGTGAGCCGCAGCGGCAAGACGCCGACCTCGCTGTACCTCGCCATGCAGTACGGCCTGAAGGCCTCCAACTACCCGCTGATTCCCGAGGATTTCGAGCGCCGCAAGCTGCCACCCGCCCTGGCCACGCACCGCAAGAAGCTGTTCGGGCTCACCATCGCGCCGGATCGCCTGAGCGAAATCCGCAACGAGCGCCGCCCCAACTCGCGCTACGCCGACCTGGAGAACTGCCGCATGGAGGTGGCCGAGGCGGAGGCCATGATGCGCCGCGAGGGCATCCGCTGGCTCTCCACCACCACCAAGTCCATCGAGGAAATCGCGACCACCATCCTGCAAGAGGTGCGGCCCGAACGCCTCGAGTACTGAGCTCAGGCCGCCGTGGCTTCCGCCACCGGCTGGCGGATCAGGTAATCGAAGGCGCTCAGGGCCGCGGTCGATCCCGCGCCGGCGGCGATCACGATCTGCTTGTACGGCACCGTGGTGCAGTCGCCGGCCGCGAACACGCCGTCCACGTTGGTGTGGCCCTTGGCGTCGATCACGATTTCGCCGAAGCGGCTGAGCTCCACCGTGCCCTTGAGCCATTCGGTGTTGGGCACCAGGCCGATCTGGACGAACACGCCTTCCAGTTCGACGTGGCGCTGCTCGCCGCTGGCGCGGTCCTTGTAGCTCAGGCCGTTCACCGTGCCGTTGGCGCCGGTGATCTCGGTGGTCTGCGCATTCGTGTGGATCGCCACGTTGGGCAGGCTCTTGAGCCTGGTGACCAGTACCGCATCGGCCTTGAGCGCGTCGGCGAATTCGATCAGCGTCACGTGCTCGACGATGCCGGCCAGGTCGATCGCGGCCTCCACGCCCGAGTTGCCACCGCCGATCACCGCCACGCGCTTGCCCTTGAACAGGGGGCCGTCGCAGTGCGGGCAGTAGGCCACGCCCTTGTTGCGGTACTCGGCCTCGCCGGGCACGTTCACGTTGCGCCAGCGCGCGCCGGTCGACAGGATCACGCTGCGCGCTTTCAGGGTGGCGCCATTGGCCATGACCACCTGCACGGGGCCGCCCGGCTCGCTGGCGGGCACCAGTTTCTCGGCGCGCTGCAGGTTCATGATGTCCACGCCGTAGTGACGCACCTGGGCTTCCAGCGCGGCGGCGAACTTCGGGCCGTCGGTTTCCAGCACACTGATGTAGTTCTCGATCGCCAGCGTGTCGTTCACCTGACCGCCGAAGCGCTCGGCCGCCACGCCCACGCGGATGCCCTTGCGCGCCGCATAGACGGCCGCGGCGGCGCCGGCCGGGCCACCACCAACGATCAGCACGTCGAACGGGTCCTTGGCGTCCAGCTTGGCCGCTTCGCGGGCGTCGGCGTTCACGTCGAGCTTGGCGACGATCTCCTCCAGCGACATGCGGCCGCCGCCGAACTCTTCGCCATTGAGGAAGACCATGGGCACCGCCATCACCTGGCGCTGCTCGACCTCGGCCTGGAACAGCCCGCCATCGATCACCGTGACCTGCACCGCCGGGTTGCGGATGGCCATCAGCGACAGCGCCTGAACCACGTCCGGGCAGTTGTGGCAGCTCAGGCTCATGTAGACCTCGAAGCGCAGGTCGCCCTGCAGCGTGGCGATGGCGTCCAGCGTTTCCTGCTCGGCCTTGGGCGGGTGACCGCCGGTCCACAGCAGGGCCAGCACCAGCGAAGTGAACTCGTGGCCCAGGGGAATGGCGGCGAAGCGCACGCCCGTGGTCTCGCCTTCGCGGGCGATCACGAACGAGGGCTTGCGCGCGTCCGTGCCGCTGTCGTCGTAGCTCACCTGGTCCGACAGGCCGGCGATGGTCTGCAGCAGTTCGCGCAACTCCTGCGACGGGGCGGAACCGTCGAGCGAGGCGATGAGGCGGATGGGCCGCTGCAGCTTGCCCAGGTAGGCCTGCAACTGGGCCTTGAGGGTGTCGTCGAGCATGGGGGACTCCTTTCGATTCAGCGTTTTGCGAGGAACCCTGGGCGCATGGCACCCAAGGTTCAACGCAAAACCCTCAACGGGTTTTCAGCGGATCGCGGCGATCAGATCTTGCCGACGAGGTCCAGCGAGGGCGTCAGGGTCTTGGCGCCGTCGTTCCACTTGGCGGGGCACACCTGGCCCGGGTTCTTGGCCACGAACTGGGCGGCCTTGAGCTTGCGCAGGGTTTCCTTCATGTCGCGGGCGATCGCGTTGTCGTGGATCTCGGCGGTCTTGATCACGCCCTCGGGGTTGATGATGAAGGTGCCACGCAGCGCCAGGCCCTCTTCCTCGATGTGCACGCCGAAGGCACGGGTCAGCTGGTGGGTGGGGTCGCCCACCAGGGGGAACTTGGCCTTGCCCACGGCGGGCGAGGTCTCGTGCCACACCTTGTGCGAGAAGTGGGTGTCGGTGGTGACGATGTAGACCTCGGCGCCCAGCTTCTGGAACTCGGCGTAGTTGTCGGCCGCGTCTTCCACTTCGGTCGGGCAGTTGAAGGTGAAGGCCGCCGGCATGAACACCAGCACCGACCACTCGCCACGCAGGCTCGCGTCGCTCACAGGCACGAACTTGCCGTTGTGGAAGGCCGTGGTGGAGAAGGGTTGAACGGTGGTGTTGATCAGGGACATGGGAACTCCTGGTTGCGGTTGAAGGAAATGGGGAAAACGGTGACGGCGCCAAACGCAGTTCAACGCGACGGGGACAATCATAGTCGATGACTATGGAATGATCGGATTAATAGTCTTTATCCCCCTCATAGGGAATTTTGTGCTTGGCACCAGCCGGCGGCCGGTTGTTCCCGGGGCAAACCGCGCACCCAGCACCCGCTGATGCACCCACACAACGACGTGTGAAGAAATTTTGCATGTATTGTTAATGAGAACCGTTTTCATTAGCAATAATAGGCCACAGCCAGCCACCGACCCAGCGCCTCCCCCATCCGTGCCCCGGCACCTGAGCGCCGTGACGAGGAAGCCAGCCAGCCGACTCACCACAACAGCCTCAAGGACCGACCATGGCTCGCTACCGCCGCCGCACCGCCCGCCCATCCACCCAACTCCTGGCCCTGCTGGCCGCCGCCCTGCCCGCCGCGGGCATGGCGCAGACCGCGCCCGCTACCACCCTGCCGACCGTCACGGTGAAAGAAGCGCCCGAGGTGCCGTACAGGGCCGAGAAGTCGGCCAACGAGAAGTTCACCGCGCCCCTGCTCGACACGCCCAAGACGGTGCAGATCATCAAGAAGGAAGTGATCGAGGAGCAAGGCGCCGTCACGCTGATGGAAGCCCTGCGCAACACCCCCGGCATCACCATGCAGATGGGCGAGAACGGCAACACCTCGGCCGGCGACACCTTTCAGCTGCGCGGCTTCTCGCTGCAACAGTCCACCTTCGTCGATGGCATCCGCGACCTGGGCGCGGTCACGCGCGACACCTTCAATCTCGAACAGGTCGAGGTGGTGAAAGGCGCCGCCGGCGCCGAGACCGGGCGCGGCGCCAGCGCCGGCTTCATCAACCTGATTTCCAAGCAGGCCCATCTGGGCGACGAGAGCAGCGTTTCCGGCACCGTGGGCACGGGCGACCGCCGCCGCGCCACGGTCGACCTGAACCGACAGCTCAGCGACACCTCGGCCTTGCGCCTCAATGCCATGGTGCAGGACAGCGGCGTCGACGGCCGCGACTTCGTGGAGAACAAGGGCTATGGCGTGGGTCTGTCGTATGTGACCGGCCTGGGCACGCCCACCCGGGTGCATCTGTTCAGCCAGCACCTGCGCCAGGACAACGTGCCCGACGGCGGCATTCCCGCCATCGGCTACGAAGGCTACACCTCCGTCATCGGCCCCAAGGTGCGCCGCGAGAACTTCTACGGCAGCGTGAACGACCGCGAGAAGGTCGACGCCGACATGTTCACCGTGAAGGTCGAGCACGACCTCGGCGAGGCCACGACGGTCCGCAACGTCACGCGCTACGGCAAAACCCACATGGACCGCACGCTCACCGGCATGAACACCGGTGGCGCGGGCATCGGCAACACGGGCGGACCGCTCTCCGCCTGGACCGTGAACCTGTCGCGCCAGCGCGTCGATCAGGAAAACAGCATCCTGGCCAACCAGACCAGCCTGAACACCCGGTTCGACGCGGGGGGCATGCAGCACTCGCTGGCCGCCGGCGTGGAGTTGCTGCACGAGAAGCAGACGAACTTCAGCCACGGCACCGCGACCGGTACCGCGCCGGCCAACCTGTACAACCCGGACCCGTACCGGGCCATGGTCAACTTCGGCCCGCGCACGGGTGACGAGTCGGGCACCACCACCAACACCATCAGCGTCTACGCCTTCGACGACGCCAAAATCAACGAGCGCTGGTCCATCAACGGCGGCGCGCGCGTGGACGTCTACAAGCTGAGCTCGAGCGCCGCCGTCGGGGCCACCCCGCTCGAGGACTCGCGCAGCCTGGTGAGCTGGAGCATCGGCGGCGTCTACAAGCCGGCGGAAAACGGCAGCGTGTACGCGTCCTATGCGACCTCCTCCACCCCGCCCGGCGCCTTCACGCAGTTGAGCACCAGCGCCACCAGCATCAACAACCCCGCGTTCGACCCGCAGAAGACCAACACGGTCGAGCTGGGCACCAAGTGGGATTTGCTCAACAAGCGCCTCAACGTCGCGGCCGCGGTCTTCCGCACGGTCAACGACAACCAGACCACGGTCGACCAGGTCACCTTGGCCACCGTTCAGGAAGGCAAGACACAGGTACAGGGCATCGAGCTGTCGGCCACGGGCCAGATCACCCCGTTCTGGCAGATCACCGCCGGACTGGCCAAGACCAGCACCAAGCAGATCGACGTGCGCAACGCCACCGGCGTGGCCACCGACCGCGTGCGCTGGTCGCCGGACCTGAGCGCCACGCTGTGGACCTCGTACCAGTGGGACAAGCTGACCATGGGCCTGGGTGCGCGCTACGTGTCGGAAGCCAAGCGCTTCGTCAACACCAGCGGCGCCCAGGGCAACATGCCCAACGTGCCCTCCTACTGGGTGGCCGACGCCATGGCCAAGTACCAGGTGAATTCCAAGCTCAGCCTTCAGTTGAACATCTACAACCTGTTCGACGAGGAGTACCTGATGACCCTGAACAACGGCGGCGGCCGACTCGCCCTGGGCGCGCCCCGCTCGGCCACGTTCACCGCCAACTACAAGTTCTGATCGAACCCGCCGAACCCCAGAAAAGCGCCAGGCTTCGGCCTGGCGCTTTTCCTTTTCGCCCTGGCCGCGGGCGCAGTCAGTAGATCTGCGGCACGTAGATTTCGCCCGGCACCTGGTGGCGGCGATAGCCCTCGTGGCGGATGCGCTCGGGCAGCGTGATGCCGGGCCGCTCGACCTCGTGGTACGGGATCAGCGAGAGCAGGTGGTGGATGCAGTTCAGCCGCGCCGTCTTCTTGTCGTCGGCCGGCACCACCCACCAGGGCGATTCGGGGATGTTCGTGCGCGCCAGCATCTCCTCCTTGGCCTTGGTGTAGAGCTCCCAGCGGCGGCGGCTCTCCAGGTCCATGGGGCTGAGCTTCCACTGCTTGAGCGGGTCGTGGATGCGGCCGAGGAAGCGCGCCTCCTGCTCCTCATCGGAGATGGAGAACCAGTACTTCACCAACTGGATACCCGAATGCACCAGCATCTTCTCGAACTCGGGCACGGTGCGGAAGAAGGATTCCAGCTGCTCGTCGTCGCAGAAGCCCATGACCCGCTCGACGCCCGCGCGGTTGTACCAGCTGCGATCGAACAGAACGATCTCGCCGCCCGCGGGCAGGTGCGTCACGTAGCGCTGGAAGTACCACTGCGTGCGCTCACGGTCGTTGGGGGCCGGCAGCGCCACCACGCGGCACACGCGCGGGTTCAGGCGCTGCGTGATGCGCTTGATCACCCCGCCCTTGCCGGCCGCGTCGCGGCCCTCGAACACCACCACCAGCTTGTGGCCGGTGCTCACCACCCAGTCCTGCAGCTTCACCAGTTCCGCCTGCAGGCGGAACAGCTCGCGAAAGTAGACCCGGCGCGCCTCCTTGCGCTGAGCGGCGGCCTCCGGGTCCGCGCCTTCGTCCAGGCCGCGGTCCTCGATCTCCATCTCGAGTTCTTCGTCGTAGCCGTCCATGAGGTCGTCACTCAAGCGGCGCATCAGGTCGTCGTTGCCGTTCAGAAGCATGGGGCGGTCCTTTCCCTACTGAACCACCCAGTATTGCCTCGATGCGTGACATTCACATGACAGTCACACGAAGCCCGCGCACCGGGCTGCGTTATGCCCGCCAGCGCCACAGCACGGCCAGGGCTGCGCTCGCCACGCCGATGGCGGCGACGGCCGGCCACCCGCCATGCGCGAAGGCCAGTGCGCCAACCACCGAGCCGCTGGCCATGCCCACGAACATCGCCGTGATAAGCATGGCGTTGAGCCGGCTGCGCGCGGCCGCGTCGAGACCGTAGACCGTGCTCTGGTGCGCGATGAGCGCGGCCTGGAAGCCGAAGTCGAGGCCGATGGCGCTGAGCACCAGCAGCAGCAACTGCGCCGACGCCGGCAGCACCTCCATGCCCAGCATCAGCGCATAGGTCAGCGCTGCTACACCGGCACCCAGCAAGGCCACGCGGCGCGGGCCGTGCCGGTCGGCCAGGCGGCCGGCGAGTGGCGCGGCCAGCGCCCCCGCCGCGCCGGCGAGCCCGAAGGCCCCGGCCGCGCCGCTGCCGAGGCCGAAGCGCGCGTGCAGCATCACGGCCAGCGTGGACCAGAAGGCGCTGAAGCCCAAGCCCAGCAAGGCCTGCGCAAACGCGGCGCGGCGCAGCGGCGGGTGCCGGCGCCACAGGCCGGCGAGGGAGGCCAGCAGCTCGCCATAGCCCAGCCGCGTGGCCGGCTGAAAGGCGGGCACGCGCCAAAACACCACCAGCGCCAGCAGCACCACGCTGACGGCGGCCAGACCGAACATCGCGCGCCAACCCAGCGCCTGCGTGACCAGGCCGCTGACCACGCGCGACAGCAGGATGCCCAGCAACAGCCCCGTCATCACCGCGCCCACGGCCCGGCCACGGCTGTGTTCCGGCGCGATCGAGACGGCGGCGGGCACGAAGTCCTGCGCGAGCGAGGCGGTGACGCCCACGAACAGGCTCGCGGCCAGCAACACGGCGACACCCGGTGCGA
This sequence comes from Hydrogenophaga sp. 70-12, assembly GCF_001897365.1. Classification (NCBI taxonomy): domain Bacteria; kingdom Pseudomonadati; phylum Pseudomonadota; class Betaproteobacteria; order Burkholderiales; family Comamonadaceae; genus Hydrogenophaga; species Hydrogenophaga sp. 70-12. The sequence continues at coordinate 16,534 of NZ_MKSS01000405.1, read as the reverse complement.
ATGCGCTGGCCAGCAGCGCCAGCGCGAGCAGGCCCGCCTTCACCAGCATCACGCGGCGCCGGTCAAAGCGGTCGCCCAGCGGCGCCAACAGCAAGATGCCGGCGGCGTAGCCGAGCTGCGTGAGCATGGGCACTGCCCCGATGGCGCCCTCGCCGGCCTGCAGGCTTCGCGCCAGCTCGGGCAGCATGGGCTGGCTGTAGTAGATCGAGGCGACGCTGAAGCCGGCGCCGGCCGCGAGCAGCGCGGGCAGGCCGGCCGGTGTGGCACGGCCATCCCTCTGGTCATGCGTTGTAAGAATGGAAGACAAGAGAACTCCTGAGCAAAAAAACGGAATAGCTCGAATTCTTCTCGCATATTCGCGCCCGGGATAGACTGTCCGGCGAACTAACTTCATACGTTCAACGCATGAAAGAAGCCCCTCTCGCCCTCGACCGCATCGAACTGCTGCAGACCTTCGTGCGCATCGTCGAGAGCGGCAGCCTCTCGGCGGCGGCCCAGCGCCTGGACACCACGCAGCCCACCGTGAGCCGCCGCCTGCAGGCACTGGAGCGCCACTTCGGCGTGCGGCTGCTGCGCCGCTCCACCCATGCGGCCACGCTCACGCCCGACGGCGAGCGCTGCCTGGCCATGGCGCGCTCGCTGATCGACGAATGGGACGCCATGCAGGAGGAGCTGCGCGGCTCGCGGCGCGCGGCCAGCGGCACGCTCAAGGTGCTGGTGCCGCACGCGCTGGGGCAGGAACAGCTGGTGGCGCCGCTGGCGCAATACCTGCGCGCCCACCCCGAGGTGCGCGTGGAGTGGCTGCTCGCCGACCGCGAGGCGGATTTCGTCGCCGAGGGCATCGACTGCGCGATCCAGGTCGGCAAGGTGCGCGACCCCAACCTGGTGGCCGTGCCGCTGTTCGAGCTGCCGCGCATCGTGATCGGCGCGCCCGCGCTGCTGGACCGGCACAAGGCGCCGCGCGCGCCCGAGCAACTGCGCGAGCTGCCCTGGCTGGCGCTGCAGACCTACTACCGCGACCGCGTGGTGCTCAACCCCGTGGGCGGTGGCGCCGCGTTGCGCTTCGACATCCGCCCGCGTCTGCGCACCGACAGCCTGTACGCGCTGCGCAGCGCGGTGCTGGCGGGACTGGGCGTGGCCGTGGTCTCGGCCTGGCTGGTGGCGGAGGACCTGCGCGAGGGCCGGCTGGTGCACTTGGTGCCGGGCTGGCGCGCCGAGCCACTGCCAGTGCAGCTCGTGTATCCGCCGGCGCGCTTCCAGACCGCGCGGCTGCGGCGCTTCCTGGAGATCGTGAAGGCCCACGGCCAGTCGCTCGCCCACTGAGAAAAACCCGCGCCCGGGCTGGGCGCGAATTTGCGCGACACTCGGGTATCCCCCGCCCCCGCCCGAGACGCCACACACCCCCGCCGCATGCACGCCAATCTCGCGCTGATCAACACGATTGCGGCCGGCCTCGGGCTGGCGCTGATCCTGGGGTTCATCTGCGCACGACTGAAGCTGCCGGCCCTGGTGGGCTACCTGCTGGCGGGCGTGATCATTGGCCCCTACACACCCGGTTTCGTGGCCGACGCCGCGATCGCCTCGCAGCTCGCCGAGATCGGCGTGATGCTGCTGATGTTCGGCGTGGGCCTGCACTTCTCGCTCGACGACCTGCTCTCGGTGCGCAAGATCGCCCTGCCCGGCGCCGTGGTGCAGATGGTGGTGGCCACGCTGATGGGCATGGCCATGGCGAGCTGGTGGGGCTGGGCCATCGGCCCCGCGCTGGTGCTGGGCATCTCGCTGTCGGTGGCCAGCACAGTGGTGCTGCTGCGTGCGCTGGAAAGCCTGGGCATTCTGGGCTCCATCACCGGGCGCATCGCGGTCGGCTGGCTGGTGGTGGAAGACCTGGCCATGGTGCTGGTGCTGGTGCTGCTGCCGCCGCTGGCCGGCTTCTTGGGCGGCACCGCGCCCGACAATGGCGGTGCCGAGTCCGTGGGCACCGCCCTGGGCCTGACGCTGCTGCGCGTGGGCGGCTTTGTCGCGCTCATGCTGCTGGTGGGGCGCAAGCTCTTCCCCTGGCTGCTGTGGCAGGTCACGCGCACCGGCTCGCGCGAGCTGTTCACCCTGTGCGTGGTGGCCGCGGCCGTGGGCATCGCCTTCGCCTCGGCCGAGCTGTTCGGCGTGTCCTTCGCGCTGGGCGCCTTTTTCGCCGGCATGGTGTTGCGCGAGTCCGAGTTCAGCCACCGCGCGGCCGAAGAATCTCTGCCGCTGCGCGACGCCTTCGCGGTGCTGTTCTTCGTCTCGGTGGGCATGCTGTTCGACCCCTATGTGCTCATCGAGGAGCCGGTCCACGTGCTGGGCGTGGTGGCCATCATCGTGGTGGGCAAGTCGCTGGCGGCGGTGGCCTTGGTGCTGCTGATGCGCTACCCCTTGCACACCGCGCTCACCATCTCGGCCAGCCTGGCGCAGATCGGCGAGTTCTCCTTCATTCTGGTGGGCCTGGGCGCGCAGCTGGGTCTCATGCCCGACGAAGGCCACAGCCTGGTGCTGGCGGGCGCGCTGATCTCCATCGCCCTCAACCCCCTGCTGTTCAAGGCCATCGAGCCGCTGCGCCAGCTGCTGCGCGAGCACTCCTTGCTGGTCCGCCGCCTGGAGGCGCGCGACGACCCGCTGGCCGAGCTGCCGCGCAGCACCGAGGCCAAGTACCTGTCGCGCCAGGTGGTGCTGGTGGGCTACGGCCGCGTGGGCCGGCGCATCGCGCAGGCGCTCAAGGCGGCGGGCCAGCCCTTCGTGGTGGCCGACCAGAACCGCGAGCTGGTGGAGGCCCTGCGCGCCAAGGGGATGGCCGCCGTGGTGGGCAATGCGGGCGACCCCGAGGTGCTGATCCAGGCCCACATCGCGCAGGCGCGCATGCTGGTCATCGCCACCCAGGACACGCTGTCGCTGCACCAGATGATCGACACCGCGCGCACGCTCAACCCCGAGATACAGATCGTGGTGCGCTCGCACAACGAGGACGAGGCCGAGCGCATGAAGGCCGCGGGCGTGGGCACGGTGTTCCTGGGCGAGGCCGAACTGGCGCACGCCATGGCGCGCCACGTGCTGGCGCCGCCGCCGCTGGAAAAGGCGCATTGACGGGCCTGCCGCGGTCCCGCGGGGCGGTTTCGTAAAATCGCCGTTCTTATGCGCCGCTGGCTCATTGCGCTGTTCGCCTGCCATTTCCTGCTCGGGGTGGTGGGCTTCGGCATCCCCGACCACATCGTCGACGTGCCGCGCGCGGCCGACGCGCTGATCGACGCCAGCGCCAACCACCCGCTCGCCAAGAGCCAGAAAGGCCTGGCCGACCTGGAACACGCGCTGGGCGACGAACTCCCCGACCTGCCCGACACCCTGCAGCGGCGCGCCGCGCCACCGCTGTCCCACGTGATGACGCCAGCCCAGGCGCCCGCCGACCGGGGTCCGCCACCGGCTCCCCTGCTGGACGGTCCGTTCCGCCCGCCCCGGCGCGCCTGAGCCACGCCCCCTTCTTGCTCCGTCCGCCCCGATGTGGCGCCACCCGCGCGCCACGGCGGACGGCCCAGCACTTGCTTGACACACCCCCATGGAAATTGCCTTACTGATCGCGCTCATCCTCCTCAATGGCGTCTTCGCCATGTCGGAGCTGGCGCTCGTCACCGCGCGCAAGGCGCGACTGCAGAAACTCATCGACGAAGGCGACGGCGCGGCCGCCGCGGCCGTCAAGCTCGGGGAAGACCCGAACCGCTTCCTCTCCACCATCCAGATCGGCATCACCTCCATCGGTGTGCTCAACGGCATCGTCGGCGAGGCCGCCCTGGCCGGGCCGCTGGCGGTCTGGCTGCAAGGCCTGGGCGCGCCCGAACAGGCCAGCCAGTTCGGCGCCACCGCGCTGGTGGTGGTGGTCATCACCTACTTCTCCATCGTGGTGGGCGAGCTGGTGCCCAAGCGCCTGGGCCAGACCTACCCCGAGTCGCTGGCGCGCCTGGTGGCGCGACCCATCGACTGGCTGTCCAAGGCCACCAAGCCGTTCGTGATCCTGCTGTCGGTGTCCACACGCGCGCTGCTGCGCCTGCTGGGCGTCAAAGAGGGCAACGCCAACGCCGTCACCGAGGAAGAGATCCACGCCATGCTGGCCGAAGGCACGAGTGCGGGCGTGATCGAGTCGCACGAGCACGCCATGGTGCGCAACGTGTTCCGGCTCGACGACCGCCAGATCGGCTCGCTGATGGTGCCGCGCAGCGACGTGGTGGTGCTCGACCTGGAGGAGCCGTTCGAAGTGAACATGGCGCGCGTGGAAAGCAGCAACCACTCGCGCTTCCCGGTGGTCAAGGGCAACCTGGGCCAGCTGCAGGGCGTGCTGAACGCGCGGCAGTGGCTGGCGCAGGCCATCCGCGGCACGGCGCGTGAACTGTCCGAGCAGCCGCTGCAAACGCCCTTGTACGTGCCCGAGACCATCACGGGCATGGAGCTGCTGGACAACTTCCGCCTCTCCGACGTGCAGATGGCCTTCGTGATCGACGAGTACGGCGAGCTGCAGGGCATCGTCACGCTGCAGGACCTCATCGAGGCGATCACGGGCGAGTTCCAGCCGCGCGACCCGGAAACCGCCTGGGCCATGCAGCGCGAGGACGGCTCCTGGCTGCTCGACGGCCACATCCCCGTGCCCGAGCTGAAGGACCGGCTGGGGCTGCTCAGCGTGCCCGACGAAGAGCGCGGCCGCTACCACACCCTCAGTGGCATGCTGATGCTGCTGACGGGCCGCCTGCCGCGCGTCGGCGACTGCGCCACCTGGGAAGGCTGGCGCCTGGAGATCGTGGACATGGACGGGCGCACCATCGACAAGGTGCTGGCCACCCCGCTGCCCATCGATCCACCCGCGCCCGAGGACCAGCGCCCGGACAGCTGACGGCCGCGCCGCGCGCCGTCCCGGCCATTCAGGCGGGCCGCACGCCTTCCCAGGCCGCCTGCAAGAGCTCGCGGATGGCCCGCGCCTCCAGGGGGCGCGGGTTCGGGTACTGGTTCTGCAAGGCGATCTCGCCCGCGCGGTCCAGGTCCTCGGCCTTCATGCCGATGTCGCGCAGCGCCACCGGCGCGCCGTTGTCCTTCGCCAGGTCGAACACCGCCCGCGCGGCCTGTCCGTCGTCGCGACCCAGGGCCCGCGCGATGCGCCGCATGGCCAGCGGCGCCGCGGCCGCGTTGTAGGCCAGCGCATGTGGCAGCACCACGGTGTGCGTCTCGGCGTGCGGCAGATTGAAGCTGCCGCCCAGGGTGTGGCACAGCTTGTGGTGCAGTGCCATGCCCACCGAGCCCAGCACGATGCCGCACAGCCAGGCGCCGTACAGCGCGTCGCCGCGCGCCTCCACGTCGCTGGCGCTCGCGCGGATGCGCGGCAGCGCGCGGCCGATGGCGGCGATGCCCTCCTCCGCCATCAGGTCGATCACCGGATTGCCTTCCACCGAGTACAGGCCCTCGGCCGCGTGCGCGATGGCGTTGAGGCCGCTGGTCACGCTCAGGCCCACGGGCAGCGTCAGCGTGAGCTCGGGGTCGTAGATCACGCTCTTGGGCAGGACCTTCAGGTCCTTACCGGTCTTCTTCAGGCCCGCCTCGGTGATGCCGTAGATCGGCGTCATCTCCGAGCCCGCGTAGGTGGTGGGAATGGCCAGGATGGGCAGGCCCGAGTCGAGCGCGATGGCCTTGCCCAGGCCGGTGGTGGAGCCACCGCCAATGGCCACGGCGCAGTCCGCGCCCAGCCGCCGCGCTACCTCGCGCGCCTCGCGCGCGGTCTCGATCGGCACGTGCATCACCGCGCGGTCGAAGATGCCGGCGGCCCTGTCGCCCAGCAACCGCGCCACGCGCTCGGCGCTGGCGCGCTGCTCCGGTGTGCACAACACCAACGCGCGCTGCGCGCCCATGGCCTCGATGGCCTGTGGCAGCTGGGACAGCGCGCCCGCGCCAAACACCACGCGGCTGGGCAAGCCCTGATAAACGAACGATCGCATGCGCAACCTTCCTTTCTGTCGCCTCAATCGGTGTCCAGGCCAGCGGCCCGCTGCGCCACGCGGATGATGGCGGCGTAGTCCAGCGCCCCGTCGCCCTGCGCCTGCGCGGCCGACATGAGCTGGCGCGTGGCCGCCGTCTGCGTCAGGGGCACCTGCAGGCGCGCGCCCTCGCCCAGGATGAGGTCGATGTCCTTGTTCATCTGCCCCACGGTGAAGGTGGGCGTGTAGTCGCGCTGGCTCAGCTGCACACCCTTGGCCTTCACGATGGGCGAGGCGACGGCGCTGGCGCCGATGACTCGCCACATGTCCTGCCAGGCCAGACCACCCTTCTGCCCCAGGCTCAGCGCCTCGGCCAGCATGGCGCTGGTCTGCGCGATCATGAGGTTCACCACCAGCTTCATCAGGCGCGCCTGTTCGGCCTCGCCGAGCCAGAATTGCGTCGGCCCCCAGCAGCTCAGCAGGGGCAGCAGGCGCTCGTGCAGCGCCTTCGGACCCGAGGCCATCACCGTGAGCTGCGCGGCCTCGGCCATGTGGTTGTTGCCCGAGACGGTGCAGCGCAGGGTGGGCACCCCGGCGCGCGCGCAGGCCTCGGCCGCGCGGGCCGAAGCCTCGGGCGACACCGTGCTGGTGTCCACCCAGGCCGCACCCTTCGCCGCGTGCTCGGCCACGCGCTCGCCCACGGCGAGCAGCGCACCGTCGTGCGGCAGCGAAGAGACGATGAGCTCGGCCTGGGCCAGGCCATCGGCGACCGCCAGGCCGGCCTCGCGCGCGAGCGCCAGGCGGTCCGCCGCCGGGTCTTCCACCGTGACGCCGTGGCCGGCCGCGAGCAGGTGGCGCGCCATGGGCAAGCCCATCTTGCCGACGCCAATGAAGTGAACCTTCATGCAAAAACTCCATTCGATGCGCCCATGCCCATGGCGCGGGTGATCTTCTCGCCCGACTCGCGCAGCGCCGCGAGCAAGGGGGGCAGGTCCACGCCCACGAGTTGGCCGGCGCGCTTGCGCCACTGCCCCGCGACCATGACCGAATCGATGTTGGCCAGCGTGGCCTGGAACACCACCGCGCTCACCGGGTCGTGCACGGGCTGCATGTTCAGGCTGTCCGCGCGGATCAGCACCAGGTCGGCCTGCTTGCCCGGGGCCAGGGTGCCGATGCGGTGCAGCTGGCGCAGCATGCGCGCGCCCTCGACCGTGATCCAGGCCAGCGCCTCGCGCGTGGTGATGCTGGTGGTGTCCGGGATACCGCCGTGCGCGGCGCGGTGGGCTTCGTTGTCCAGGCTGCGCTGCACGCCCAGCGCGATGCGCGCCTGGGTGATCATGTCGCCGCCCAACACGCTTTCCAGGTCCACGCCCAGCGAGGGCGCGCGGCCCAGCGCGCGCAACCGACCCGTGAGCGGGTGACCGTGGCCCTGGGTCATCTCGTTCTCGGCCGCGGCCGAAAAACTCATGCCCAGGCCACAGAAGCGCTTGAGCTGCTCGTCGCTCAGCGCGTGGCCGTGCACGATGTTGATCTGCTCCCCCAGCAAGCCCAGCGCCTCCAGCTGCGCCCAGCCCTCGGGCGCGCGCGCCGCACCGCCGCCCTGGTGCAGCGAGGCGATGAGGCCGAAGTCGCGGGCCATGCGGAAGTCGTGCACCGCCACCTCCAGCGTGCTGTAGTGCGGGCCCAGCACGGCGGCGTGCACGCTGAGCAGCGGCCGGCCCTGGTGGGCCTTGAGCAGGCGCTGAATCTCGGCGCGCGGGTGGGGCACCTCCCAGAACGGCGCCTGGCCCGGCTGGGGGTCGGGCTTGGGCGTGCCATGGAAGAAGGCCGCGCGGATGCCCGAGGCCAGCAGCGCGTCCACCGCTGCGTCGCTGTGCGCCGGCGTGGGGTTGTTGTGGCACCAGTCCACCAAGGTGGTGGTGCCGCAGTTGAGCTGGTTGAGCGCCCCCGCCAGCGTGGCGATGCGCAGGTCCTCGGGACCGAACACCGTGGCCAGGCCGGCGTGCATGTGCCGGAAGTACTGCAGCAGCGTCCAGTTGGCGGCGACGCCGCGCAGTGCGGTCTGCCAGGTGTGCATGTGCGCGTTGACGAAGCCCGGCACCAGGATGCAGCCGGTGGCGTCGACCACCTGCGCGCCATCCACCGACAGCCGCGGCGCAATGGCCTCGATGGTGTCGTCCACCACCAGCAGATCGCCGACGGGCAGGTCGCCCTGCGCGTCCATGGTGACGATGGACGCGCCGCGGATGAGGGTGCGCTGGGTCACGTGGGTGTCTCTTCTCTGTCGGCAGTCAAGGGCAGGGAGTGTGTCCACGCACGCCCCCCCGCGACAACCCGGCGCGCGGAAATCAGTTTTCCAGGGCCGGCCGGCCCGCGACGGATGCGGGCATGATCGACCGCATGACCACCCCGCGCACCTGGGACATCTTCTGCCGCGTGATCGACAACCACGGCGACGCCGGCGTCTGCTGGCGCCTGGCCGCGCAGCTGGGCGCGCGCGGCCAGGCCGTGCGGCTGTGGATCGACGATCCCGCGCCGCTGGCCTGGATGGCGCCCGAGGGCGCGCCCGGCGTGAGCGTGCGCCCCTGGCGCGAGCCCTTCGACGCGCTGGGCCTGGTGCCCGGCGAGGTCTGGATCGAGGCCTTCGGCTGCGAGCCGCCCGAGGCCTTCATCGCCGCGCGCACCATCGAGCCGGCCTGGATCAACCTGGAGTACCTGAGCGCCGAGGCCTGGGTCGAGCGCTGCCACGGCCTGCCCTCCCCCGTGATGAGCGGCCCGGGCCGGGGCCTCACCAAGCGCTTTTTCTACCCCGGCTTCACGGCGCGCACCGGTGGGCTGCTGCGCGAAGACGACCTCGCCGACCGCCAGGTGGCATTCGACCGCGGCGCCTGGCTCGCGGCCCAGGGCCTGCCCGCCCAGGGGCGGCGCATCGCGCTCTTTTGCTACGAACCGCCGAGCCTGCCGGCCGTGATGGCGCGGGCCGACGCGCACTGGCTGGTCACGCCGGGCCGCGCCGCCGCCGCCGCGACGGGCCTGCCGCTGGCGCCAGGCGCCACGCGCCATGCCCTGCCCTGGCTGAGCCAGCGCGGTTTCGACGAACTGCTCTGGAGCGCCGACCTCAACCTCGTGCGCGGCGAAGACTCCCTGGTGCGCGCGCTCTGGGCCGGCCAGCCCTTCGTCTGGCAGATCTACCCGCAGCACGACGACGCGCACCACGCCAAGCTGCAGGCCTTCCTGGACTGGCTGGACGCGCCCGCCAGCCTGCGCGCCTTCCACCACCACTGGAACGGCCTGCCGGGCGCGACCGCCGACGCAGCCTGGCCCGGCTGGGACGTGGTGGACGGCTGGCGCGAGGTGGTGCAGGCCGCGCGCCAGCGCCTGCTCGCCCAGCCCGACCTCGCCACGCAGCTGGCCGAGGCGGTGGGGCGAAAACGGTAAAATATTGGGTTTAGCGACAAACCCGCAACCCGGGCCCGGTCCATCCACCGCCGATGCCGGCCCCTCGCCCGAACCGCCGGGCGATCCCTTCAACGGAACTCCCTCATGAAAATCGCCCAAGAAATCCGCGCCGGCAACGTGATCATGCACGGCAAGGACCCGATGATCGTCCTGCGCACCGAATACGCCCGCGGCGGCCGCGGCGCCGCCACCGTGCGCATGAAGCTCAAGGGCCTGCTCGGCAACATCGGCACCGAAGTCGTCTTCAAGGCGGACGACAAGATGGACCAGATCATCCTGGACCACAAGGAGTGCACCTACTCCTACTTCGCCGACCCCATGTACGTGTTCATGGACACCGACTACAACCAGTACGAGGTGGAGGCCGAGAACATGGGCGACGCCCTCAACTACCTGGAAGACGGCATGGCCGTCGAGGTGGTGTTCTACGAAGGCAAGGCCATCTCGGTGGAACTGCCCACCAGCGTGGAGCGCGAGATCACCTGGACCGAACCCGCCGTCAAGGGCGACACCTCGGGCAAGGTGCTCAAGCCGGCCAAGATCGCCACCGGCTTCGAGATCCCCGTGCCGCTGTTCGTGAGCCAGGGCGATCGCATCGAGATCGACACGCGCACGGGCGAATACCGCAAGCGCGTCTGACCGCTTCCATTGCGCGATACGAAGGGCTCCACAGGGAGCCCTTCTGTTTTGAACGCCACGCCCGAGCGCCATGGACCTGATCGCCCGCATCGCCGACATCATCATCCCGGTCTTCCTGATCGTGGCCATTGGCTATGGCTACGCGCGCCGCCGCCCGCCGGACCTCAGCAGCTTCAACCGCATCTCGCTCGACGTGCTGGCGCCCTTGCTGGTGTACTCGGCCCTGGCCTCGCGCGACTTCGCCATCGGCGAGCACGTGCCGCTGCTCATCGGCGGCACGGCGCTGATCCTGGGCAGCGGCCTGCTGGCCTGGCCACTGGCCAAGGCCTTCGGCGCGCAGCCGCGCACCCTGGTGCCGGTGGTCATGTTCAACAACTGCGGCAACATGGGCCTGCCACTGGCCCTGCTGGCCTTCGGACCCGCGAACTTCGGCGCCGCGGTGGCGCTGTTCTCGGTCAGCAACCTGTTGCACTTCTCGCTGGGCGCACGCATCACCAGCGCCGCCGCGCGCACGCGCGACCTGCTGCTCAGCCCCCTGATGATCGCCACCATGCTGGGCTTCTTCAGCGCCTTCACCGAACTGCGCCCTCCGCCGGTGCTGCTGTCGGGCCTGAAGCTGTTGGGCGACGCCGCGCTGCCGCTGATGTTGTTCGCCCTGGGCGTGCGGCTGACCGGCCTGACGCGCCAGGGCCTGGCCCTGGGCCTGCTGGGCGCGCTGGCGCGTCCCCTGATCGGCCTGGCCATCGGCATCCCGCTGGCCTGGGCCATGGGATTGGAAGGCGCGGCGCGCGGCCAGCTGCTGCTGTTCGCCGCCTTGCCGCCCGCCGTCATCCAGTTCATGCTGGCCGACCGATACCATCAGGAACCCGAAAAAGTGGCCGCCTCCATCATGGTGGGCAACGCGCTGGCGGTGGTCTTCGTGCCGCTGGCCCTGGCCCTCGGGCTGTGACCCCGGAGTGAAGAACATGACCGACGCCCACACCTCCCCCCCTGCCACCCACGACATCACCGAACGCCGCCTGGCCGACGCCTGGGCCGAATTGCAGGCCCATGCGGACAGCGGCAACCCGCTGGCCGCCGACGCCTACCGTCTGGCCTTCGCCGACCCCGAGTTCCTGCTGCGGCGCGAGACGCGCGGCATCCGCATGCAGCTGGAGCTGCTCAAGCCCGATCTGGCGCAGCAACAGCTGGGCATCGAGAACACCATCGTGGTGTTCGGCAGCGCGCGCTTTCGCGAACAGAGCGAGGCGGAGGCCAGCCTGCGCGCGGCCGAGGCCTCGGGTGAACCGCGCGCCATCGCCAAGGCCCGCGCCATGGTGCGCAACGCCCACTACTACGACCGGGCGCGCGAGTTCGGTCGCATCGTGGCCCAGTACAGCGCGCACTGCCTGCCGCACGAGAAGCTCTTCATCTGCACCGGCGGCGGGCCGGGCATCATGGAAGCGGCCAGTCGGGGCGCGCACGACGAGGGCGCGCTCAACGTGGGCCTAAACATCGCGCTGCCGCACGAGCAGTCGGCCAACCCGTACATCCCATCGCGGCTGAGCTTCAAGTTCCACTACTTCGCGCTGCGCAAGATGCACTTCATGATGCGCGCGAAGGCGCTGCTGGCCTTCCCGGGCGGCTTCGGCACGCTGGACGAGCTGTTCGAGGTCATCACGCTCGTGCAGTGCAAGAAGTCCAAGCCCGTGCCCATCCTGCTGTACGGCAGCGACTACTGGAAGCGCCTGCTGAACCTGGATCTGCTGGTGGAAGAAGGCACGATTTCGCCCGAGGACCTGCAGCTCTTCCAGTACGTGGACGACCCCCAGGTGGCCTGGGAAGCGATCGTGAAGTTCTACCAGTTGCCGGCGGGCTGAGCCCACCGGCCCGGGCTCACTCCAGCCAGCCCCCGCCCAGCGCCGCGTACAGCGCCACGCGGTTCTGCTGCAGGGCCAGGCGCGTCTGCGCTTCGGCCTGTTGCGCCGCGAACAGCGCGCGCTGCGCGTCCAGCACGTCGAGAAAGCTCGCCACGCCGTTGCGGTAGCGCAGGTCGGCGAGGCGGAAGCGGTCCTCCTCCGCCGTGACCTGGTCGCGCTGCGCCTGCAGCTGGTCGGCCAGCGTCGCGCGGCCGGCCAGCGCGTCGGCCACTTCGCGGAACGCCGTCTGGATCGCTTTCTCGTACTGCGCCACGGCGATGTCACGCGAGACCTCGGCCGATTGCAGGCCCGCGCGGTTGCGGCCCGCGTCGAAGATCGGCAGCAGCGCCACCGGGTTCAGCGTGAAGCCCCAGCTGCCATCCTTGAACAGGCCCGACAGGTCGCTGCTCGCCGTGCCCGCGCTCGCGGTCAAGGTGATGCGCGGAAAGAAGGCCGCGCGCGCCGCGCCGATGTTGGCGTTGGCCGCGATCAGGGTCTGCTCGGCCTGGCGGATGTCCGCGCGGCGCGTGAGCAGATCCGAGGGCAGGCCGGCCGGCACGTCCGCCAGCAAGGCGGCGTCGGCCTCGGCCACCTGCAGCAGCTCGGCCGGCACCGGCTCGCCCACCAGCAGGTTCAGCGCGTTCACGTCGAGCGCGCGCGCCCGCTGCTGCTGCGCCAGCGCCGCACGGGCCGTGGCCGCCAGCGACTCGGCCTGGCGCAGATCCAGCGCCGAGGCCGCGCCGTTGTCGAAGCGCAGCTTGGTCAGGCGCAGCGAGTCCTCGCGCGTGGCCTGGGTCTGGCGCGTGATGGCCAGCAGAGCCTCGTTGGTCTGCAGGCTCAACCAGCTGCTGATCACCGCCGAGACCAGGCTGGTCTGCGCGGCGTTGCGCGCCTGCTCGCTGGCCAGGTAGTCGGCCAGCGCGGCCTCCTTGAGCGCGCCCAGGCGGCCAAAGAAGTCGATCTCCCAGGTGCTCAGGGCCAGGCCCACGCTGTAGGTGCTCTGGATGCCGCCGCTGCCGTTCGGCTGGCGGTTGCCGCTGGCGGCCACGCCGATGGTGGGGAACTGGTTGGCGCGCTGGATCTGGTATTGCGCGCGCACGCGCTCGATGTTGAGCGTGGCGACCCGCAGATCGCGGTTGTTGTCGAGCGCGCGCTGCACCAGCTCGCGCAGGCGCGCGTCCTGCACGAAGTCGCGCCAGGCGGTGTCCGCCGCGCTGCGCACGCCCGCGGTATCGGCCGCTTGCGGATAGGCCTGCGGCACAGGCGCGGCGGGACGCTCGTAGGTGGGAATCATCGAGCAGCCGGCCAGCAGCAGGGCCGCCGCCAGCGGGCCGAGACGGGTCGTGAAATCAGGATTCATCGTTGTCGACTCCATGTGCGCGCGCGCTGTCGCGGTCGCGCTGGTGCTGGCGCTCGCTGCCCTTGAAGAAGCGGCGCACCACCACGAAGAACAGGGGCACGAAGAACACGGCCAGCAGGGTGCCGGAGATCATGCCGCCGATCACGCCGGTGCCGATGGCGCGCTGGCTGGCCGAGCCCGCGCCCGACGCGATGAACAGCGGCACCACGCCCAACGTGAAGGCCATCGAGGTCATGATGATGGGCCTGAAACGCAGGCGGGCCGCGGCCAATGCCGCTTCCATGGCGCTCTTGCCCTGGGCCTGCACGTCCTTCGCGAACTCGATGATCAGGATCGCGTTCTTCGCCGACAGGCCAATGATGGTGATCAGGCCGACCTGGAAGTACACGTCGTTCTGGTAGCCACGCAAGAGCGTGGCCAGCAGCACCCCGACCACCCCCAGCGGCACCACCAAAATCACCGACAGCGGGATGGTCCAGCTTTCGTACAGCGCCGCCAGGCACAGGAACACCGCGAGGATGGCGAAGCCATAGAGCACCATGGCCTGCGCGCCGGCGAGCTTTTCCTCGCGCGAAGTGCCGGTCCATTCGTAGCCGATGCCCTGCGGCAGCTGCGCGGCCAGGCGCTCCATCTCATTGAGCGCGGCGCCCGTGCTGTAGCCCGGCGCCGCCATGCCGCTGATGCGCATGGTGGGGTAGCCGTTGTAGCGCACCGTCTGCATGGGCCCCGTGATCCACTTCGTGGACGCGAAGGCCGACAGCGGCACGGCCTGGCCGCGGTTGTTCACCACGTTCAGCCGCAGCAGGTCATCGGGCTGCATGCGCGCCGCGGCCTCGGCCTGCACCACCACGCGCTGCAGGCGCCCGCTGTTCGGGAAATCGTTCACGTAGCTGGAACCCAGCGCGGTGCCGATGGCGGCGTTGATGGCGTCGAAGCCCACGCCCAGCGCCTGCGCGCGGTCGCGGTCGATGTCGAGCTGCAGCTGCGGCGCGTCCTCCAGGCCGTCGGGGCGAACCTGGGCGAGCACCGGGCTTTGCGCGGCCAGCTGCAGCAATTGTCCGCGCGCCTGGGTCAGGGCCTCGCGGCCCAGGCCGCCCCGGTCCTGCAGGCGGAAGCTGAAGCCCGAGGACGCACCCAGCTCCGGAATCGGCGGCGGGCTCAGCGGGTAGATGAAGGCGTCGCGGATGCCCATGAGCGCGCCGAAGGCGCGGCCCGCCACGGCCTCGGCCGAGCTGCCGGGCGCGTGGCGCTCGGCCCAGTCCTTGAGCGTGACGAAGGCCAGGGCGGCGTTCTGGCCCTGCCCCGAGAAGCTGAAGCCCAGCACGCTGACCATGCTTTCCACCTCGGGCTGCTTGAGCACGAAGCCCTCCACCTGCTCCATCACCTCCAGCGTGCGCTCCTGCGTGGCGCCCGGGGGCAGCTGCACGTTCACCAGCATGGTGCCCTGGTCTTCGTTGGGCAGGAAGGAGGTGGGCAGGTTCACGTACACCCAGGCCGCCGCCGCGCCGATGGCGAGGTAGACGATGAGCATGCGGCCGGCGCGCGGCAGCAGCGCGCTCACCGTGCGTGAGTAGCCGCCGGTGGTGCGCGCGAAGCCGCGGTTGAACCAGCCGAAGAAACCCTTCTTCTCGACGTGGTGCCCCTTGGGCACGGGCTTGAGCAGCGTGGCGCACAGCGCGGGCGTGAGCGACAGCGCCATGAAGGCCGAGAAGGCGATGGACACGCCCATCACCGCCGCGAACTGGCGGTAGATGTTGCCCACCGAGCCGCTGAAGAAGGCCAGCGGCACGAACACCGAGATCAGCACCACGGTCACGCCGATGATGGCGCCCGAGATCTGGCCCATGGCCTTGCGCGTGGCCTGCAAGGGTGGCAAGCCTTCCTCGCTCATGATGCGCTCGACGTTCTCCACCACCACGATGGCGTCGTCCACCACGATACCGATCACCAGCACCATGCCGAACATGGTGAGCACGTTGATCGAGAAGCCCATGGCCAGCAGCACGGCGAAGGTGCCCAGCAGCGCCACCGGCACCACGATGGTCGGGATGATGGTGTAGCGGAAGTTCTGCAGGAACAGGAACATCACCAGGAACACCAGCGCCACGGCCTCCAGCAGCGTCTGCGCCACCTGCTGGATGGAGATCTTGACGAAGCGCGAGCTGTCGTAGGGAATGGTCCAGCTCATGCCCTCGGGGAAGAAGCGCTCCAGCTCGGTGAGCTTGGCGCGCACCGCGTCGGCCGTGGCCAGCGCATTGCCACTGGCCGACAGCTGCACGCCGATGCCGGTGGAGGGCTTGCCGTTCAGTCGGGCCGAGGTGGCGTAGGCCTGCGCGCCGAGTTCGATGCGCGCCACGTCCTTCAGGCGCACGGTGGCGCCGCCGGGGGAGGCGCGCAGCACGATGTTGCCAAACTCCTCCACCGTGCCGAGCTGGCCGTTGACCACCACGGTGGCCGAGATGCCCTGCCCCGCCACGTTGGGCAGGGCGCCGATTTCACCCGCCGAGACCTGGGCGTTCTGCGCGCGGATGGCCGCGTTCACGTCGGCCGCGCTCAGGTTGAAACCGAGCAGTTTGGCCGGATCGATCCAGATGCGCATGGCGCGCTCGGTGCCGAACAGCTGGGCCTGGCCCACGCCGGGCACGCGCTGGATTTCGGGCAGCACGCTGCGCGTGGCGTAATCGCCCAGCGCCACCGGATCCCATTTGGGGTCGTCGCTGGTGAGGATGGTGAAGAGCAAGAAGTTGCTGCGCGCCTGGTCCACGCGCACACCCTGCTGCGTCACGGCCGCCGGCAGGCGCGGCGAGGCACGCGACAGCCGGTTCTGCACGTCCACCTGCGCCAGCGCCGGGTTGGTGCCGGGCTGGAAACTCAGCGTGATCGAGCCGGTGCCGTTGGCCTGCGCCACCGACTCCATGTAGATCAGGCCGGGCGAGCCGTTCATTTCCTGCTCGATGATGGACAGCACCGAATCCTCGAGCGTCTTGGCGGACGCACCGGGGTAGGTGGCGTTGATCGTGATGGAGGGCGGCGCCACCGGCGGGTACTGCGCGATGGGGAGCTGCGTGATGGAGACCGCGCCCATCACGATCACGAACAACGCGATCACCCACGCGAAGATGGGCCGGTCGATGAAAAACTTCGCCATGTGTGCTTGCCTCAGCTGGCCTTGGAAGGCGCGGCCCCGTTGGGTTTCTGCTCAC
>NZ_MKSS01000404.1:0-8887 GCF_001897365.1 Hydrogenophaga sp. 70-12 | reverse complement strand
GAATGGGCGCCACCGCGCGGCTGTAGCTCAGTGGATAGAGTATCGGCCTCCGAAGGCTGTCGTCATTCGGGAACCGCGCAGTAGAACGAGTATTGGTCTTTTCCAGCCACGCGGCTGTAGCTCAGTGGATAGAGTATCGGCCTCCGAAGCCGAGGGTCGTGGGTTCGATCCCCGCCAGCCGCGCCAAATCAATGACTTACGCGCATCCAAGCGTGAGTCGAACATGTAGTTAAGGCGCTGCCTGTTCCTGGAAGCGCGCTGTTCGTGGGCCAGCTTGGGCACTGAGGCGATGGTCTTCGAGCTGCTGCGAGGTTTGCTGTGGCCCGCAACTGGCCCACTGCTGGCCCAGCGGAATCCGCGTGGTGTGGTTTTGCCTCGAGGAACGACCATAGCTCTTTAGCCTGGGAGTCAAGCCCTGGTGGTCGCCTCAGAACGGTACAGGTGGGGAGAGCCGCCGTTTTGCCAATGACCATCCTCGCGATGCGCAGGCCGAAGTCAGGACCTAGCGCGTCCTCCGCGCGGGCATGCCACTCCACCTCAGGTGCGGTTATTTCCGCGTCCTGTAGGGTGAACATCCCGGCCCGACAAATTCCTTCTTGCGATGCGCTGGTGCCATGGCTCCGGACGTCGCGGTGGAATTTCCCTTCGCCGGTCAATTAGCTCTACCCACGGGCATTACGATGGCTGCATCACGACTGGGAGGGAGAAAACTGTGCGAACCAACGACAACGGCGAAAGCGGATCTGTCGCCCTGTACTGGGACTTCGAGAATCTGCACGCCGGCCTCATGGAGGCCAAATACGGCGAAGGTGCGTATGCGAAGCAAGACAACCGCTTCAAGGTCCAAGAGCCGCTGATCGATGTTCAGGCCTTGGTTGAACTCGGCGCCTCATTCGGGCCGGTCGCCATTAACCGCGCTTACGGCAACTGGCAGTACTTCGGTCGGTACCGCGATGCCCTGCTTCAGGGCTCGGTCGAGCTGATCCAGCTATTCCCGCCGGGGGCTTCTGCCAAGAACGGCGCCGATATCAAGCTCTGCCTCGATGCTACCGAGGATCTCAGCCGGTTTGCTCACATCAAGACGGTCATCGTCGTGGGCGGGGACAGCGACTACATGCCTGTTGCGCAGAAGATCAAAGCTGCTGGACGCACCCTGATCGGCATTGGCAACCGCAAAAACACCAACAAGCACTGGGCCAAGAGTTGCCACGAATTCCGCTTCTATGACAGCCTCATTGAGCCGGAGGCCCTGGTCGACAGTAAGAAGGGCGATGCTCGCGAGGCGGCCACCACTTCTCCGGCTAACCCCGCCGCCGACCTGCTACGCCGCGCCCTCCACTTGCTGTCCGAATCCACGGGCGAACCCTGGGTGAACAAAGCCAACGTGCTGCCACTGATCAAGCGGCTGGACCCTACCTTCGACCCCAAAGACTTCGGCTACGCCGGATTCGGCGAAATGCTCAAGGCCCTGGAGGCGGTTGTCGAAGTTCGAAAGAGCGAAGACGCCCACCACCTTCGGCTTCGTCGCTAGGGCAGGTGTGCCCGCAGTAAGTGGGATACCGAGTCTGGTTGGCTCCGAGAGAACCGTGATGGGACTCCTGCACATCAGTTCGGTTGTCTGCGAGACCATCGCCAAGATGTAGAGGTCGACTATGCAGCGATTGCTGCCAGTCGGCATCTCGCCATACATAACCGCAGATAGCAGAGAGCGGCCCTTGTCAAGGCGTTGGAGCGGTCGTCAACGTTTGAGCTTAGGCGCGAGCGCCATGCCGGTGCGAGTCGGTTCCAGCGACGGGTTAGGCGTCATTCGACGAGCCTTCGCCTCGCCACCGATCTCGCCAAGCATTGAAGTCGAAGTCATCTCTGTACCCAACTAGGCCCGTGGCAGTCTCGATGATCAGGCGATCCAAGTCGTCCATCACATCTCCGCCCGTAAGCACGCCGACGATTGTTCCTCCGGTACCTGGCCCACCGGGCTCGTGCTTCGCCCAGTGAAACTTGTACCTTTCTCGAATGTAGTTCTTGATGTGGGCAGCAGCCCCATCTTTGCCAAAGTGCTTGACAGGGTAGAACTCCGCAAGCTTGAGCCAGATGTGCTCGTAGAGGTCCACAACGTCGTAAGTCGCCTTGCGCATTTCAGCGGTGATACCGGTATCCCATCCCGGTTGCGCAGTTCGGCGAGCAATAGCCTTGAGTTCTGGGAGAGAGTGAAAGAGACGGACATCAGTTGGTTCATCCAACGACCGTCGTATGTACTCGTCAGGAACTTCGTCCTTGAACTCCGTTGGAAGTGACTGTTCGGCGAGTTGGTCCTTGCGCCTGTGTAGGGCAATCGCCGCTAGAGCGAAGACGAATGCCAGAGCGCCGGAACCGACGGCATACGAGTAGTCCTTGATAGACAGGAAGTACCAAAGTGCACCGGTCGCGAATATGCCGGAGGTCCACCAGCAGGTTTCGATCACCCAATCGGGTATGGTGCGACTCATGACGCCTAAAGTTCGAGGTAACCTGCCCGCTATGGCAGGCCTTGTAAGCCCGGGCTGAGACGATAGTGCTGGTATCTCTGGCCGGGCTTACAAGGCCTGCTATAGCGGGTCAGGCTGATCGATAAGTTATGCATAACCGTACGAGCGTTCTAGAGAACCTCGTCGTACCCCTTGGCGCGCAAAGCGTCGCGAACCATGGCTGAGTACTCGGCACTCGGCTTGGCCATATCGGACAGTCTCCGTTTCAGAACCTCTTTCAGCGGTCCAGCAGGCTCAGCGTTGTATCTCACGAGCACCTGTTGAAGCTCTTGAAGCTTTGAGATCTTCTGCATGACCAGTGTGATGCGTTCATCTGAACACAGCTTAAGCGTTTCTACGAAGATCTCAGCTCGGGCATTCCCAACTCTTGGAGTTACGACGGGGCCATTGTGGTCAAGGAACTCGTCAGGGTTGTCATGGTATGGATCCAAGAATCCGTCGTGAAATCGATAGTATGTTCCCTTGCGTCGATTGCACTCTGCAAATTATGGCCCCCAAAAAACTTACCGGTTGGGTGTGTGAGTGAGTTCCGCATTCGGAGCCGGGAGAAAAATCCGGTCGGTGGAACTCGTGGTCATCACCAGTTCGGGTTACGAGTTCGTGGGAGGGTGTGATGAGGTCCCTCCATCTGGCCATCGACATCTCTGGTTTCCCTTCTCGGTGGCTATCCTGGCAAGACGCCATCTGCCAGGAGACTCTTGGCAAGGTCGCCTACGGCTTTGGCGACCACGAGTTCACGTTCACCGGCGGGAAGAACCGCAACACAGGTCTTGACTCGCAAGTCACGCTGAAAAGCATCTTGGTGCTGCGAGGGCGGAGTCCTGAGTGCAACAAGCGCACGACTATCCCTTTGTCGAATGCCGCGTTGTTTCGGCGAGACCAGTTCATGTGCGCGTACTGCGGCACGGTGAGCACCAGGGGACTAACTCGCGACCACATCACACCTCTGTCCAGAGGCGGCGCCGACTCATGGCTCAACTGCTGTGCCTGCTGCGTAGCATGCAACGCGCGTAAGGGGGCCCAGACGTTGGACGAGCTTGGCTGGCAGCTTCTATACGTGCCCTATGTGCCGAATCACCAGGAAGGGCTGATTCTGGCCAACCGGCAAATCCTCGACGACCAAATGGAGCTGCTAAAGAGCATGTGTCCGAAGCACTCCCGTGTCGTCGGGCACGCTTGAAGAACGCACGTCGGGCTTGGAGCTCGACGCTGTAATTCGAGCCCCTCTCTGCATATGCAGGGAGGGGCTCAGTTCATTCCCCGCCTAGAGCATGTAGCCGATGTCCGATGCGCCCGTCGGATAGGCGAACATGGTTTGCTTGAGCGCGCTGGCTGTCAAACCGTGCCGGATGGCCAAGGCGAAGAGATTGATGACTTCCTCGGCATGGGGCCCGACCAGATGCGCGCCCAACACCAAGTCAGTCGTCTCATCGACCAGCACCTTGAAGCCGTAGACGGCCTCTGCAGCTTGCCGGGCGGTGAACCAAGTGCTGGCCAGCTTGCTTTGGACTCGGAACTTCAGCCCCTGGGCGCGCGCCTTTTCTTCGGACAGGCCAACCGCTGCGATGGGCGGCACCGTGAAGGCGACGCTGGGGACGCCGCGGTAGTCCGGCCGCCGCGCATTGCCCTTCAGCATGTTCGCCGCGACGATGTGCGCGTCGTGACTCGATACGGGAGTCAAGGGCGGGCCGACCTGGGCTGCGTCTCCAGCCGCATAGACGGCCGGATTCGACACGCTCTGCAAGAACTCGTTGAGCTTCAGGCGTCCGCCGTCGACCTCCACGCCCGCGGCCTCAAGGTTCAACCCCGAAAAGTCAGGCGCCCTCCCGGCCGCATGCACGACCAGGTCGGCTTCAATGCTTTGCTTCTGCCCGTCGCGTGAGGTCCACACCCTGAATTCGTGCGCGGGCTGGTCGACGCGTTCCACGGAGGTGCCGGTCCGGACGTCGATGCCAAGCGCCTGGAACTTGGCCATGAGCCAGCCCACCAGGTCTTTGTCGAAGGCCTTGAGCATCCGAGGGCCGTGCTGAAGCACGGTTACCTTGGCACCAGACAGAGCTGCGATGTGGGCGAACTCCGCTGCGATGTAGCCGCCGCCGACGAATGCAATCCGCGCCGGCAACGCTTCTAGCGACAGGAACTGCTCGTTCGTGACGAGGTGCTCTTCTCCCGGAATGCCTAGTTTCACCGGCTCGGCGCCGGTGGCGAGCAGCACGTAGCGCGCGTCGAGGACCTCACCAGCGACTTCGATGGTCTGGCGTCCAGTGAACCTGGCCTTCCCGTGAAAGGTGTCGATGCCCTTGCTTTTGTAGTTGCGCTCGTGCAGTTCCGGCACCGGGTCGGTGAAGCTCCGCTTGAAAGCCATGAGCTCGGACCAGTCGATGCGGGCGTCGTCAGCAACTCCTTTGCCCCGCATGCGCCGAGCGTGGTCCACGGCGCTGGTGCCTCCGATGAGCATCTTCTTGGGGTCGCAGCCGCGCAGTGCGCAGGTGCCTCCGAACGGTCGGAAGTCGATGACAGCGACGGACCAGCCCTGGTCGCGCACACGCGAGGCGGCTGTCATGGCGGCCGTGCCGGCTCCCAGGACAACTAAATCGTAGCTACGGGGCATCTGGCACGCCTTTCAAAGAGGGCACGGCTCTGCACGCCCTGGGGAGTTACGTCAGCCCGCGCAGCAGGAGCTGGAGCCCGCCTGCAAGGGCGGGCACTTCTGCGTCCCGTAGGAGCAGAACACGCAGCAGTCCCCCGCCAACGGGCGCAGGACCGTCTTGCAGCTCTCGCACTCGTAGAACCACTGGCAGGCGTCAGTCGGCATGGTCTCGGCCTTCACGTGCCCACACTCGGGGCACGTGAGCGTGGACTCCAGAACAACGGCGGTCACGTCACTGCACCTGCTTCACGGTCGAGGGGAAGCCTGCGTCGGTGGTCGCCTTCACGAGGGCTTCAGGCTTGGTCTTGGCCGGGTCGAATGCCACGACCGCCAGCTTCGTCTTGAAGTCGACTTTGGCGGACTCCACGCCAGGCACGCGCTCCAGCGCCTTGCGAACGGCAATGGGGCAGGTGGCGCAGTCCATGTTGCTGACTGCGAGTGTGGCGTTGTGCGCGCCCGCCGCGTAGGCGCTGGCGGCGATGGTCAGGGAAGCAAGTAGAACAGCGAACGATTTCATTTGAGACCTCAATAGAACAAGGGGGCGTAGACCGGCATGGAGACCAGCGCAATCGCGAAGGCGGAAGCCGCCCAGAACAGCGCTTTCTGACGCCTACTGGTATCGGGGATAGCGCAAGCATCACCAGGCGCGCATTGGGCGCGCCGGACGTATAGGCGATAGAACGCATAGCCCAGGAACGCAAACATGGCGGCGATAAAGAACGGCTGGTACGGCTCAAGCGCTCGCATGCGCGAGCCCCAGGCTCCGCCGACGCCGAGCAGGACGAGCACTAAGGGCCCGGCACAGCAGGCCGACGCCCCAACGGCCGCAGCAGCTCCTGCCAAGACCGAGGCTCCGAGGGTCCAGGGCTTGGCATCAGTGTGTTTTGCGTTCATTTAGAGTAGTGTATGTACGTACCTGAGTACGGAAACAAGCCCACTATGCAGTCAATGACAATCGGACAGCTTGCAGCTTCCGCCGGAGTGAACGTCGAAACGGTTCGGTACTACCAGCGCCGCGAGTTGCTCGCTGTTCCCAGGCGCGAGCCCGGCAGCATCGGTCGTTACCCGGAGAGCGCGCTGACCAGGCTGCGCTTCATCAAGCGGGCGCAGGCACTCGGCTTTTCCCTGGAGGACGTGCAGGCCCTACTGTCGCTGGACGACGGCCAGTCCTGCTCGTCGGCCCGCATGCTCGGGGAGCGCAAGCTGGCAGATGTGCGCGAGCGAATCCAGACCCTGCGCGCGCTTGAGGCTGCTCTTCAGGGGCTTGTGGCCAGCTGCTCGACGAGCAAGCGCAAGGTGAGCTGCCCACTCATTGAGGCGTTGATGCGTGCGGATGACACCCCCTGATTTTCACCAGGTTAACCGAGGGGCTTGAACGCTCCGCGGGCTTGCTGTCGCAGCTTCAATCTCGAGAGTCGAGAGCAGAGCGAATCAGCAAGTCCAGCGCTACTTGCCTGCTTTGAACTCGAGGCGGGCTCTCAACGGCAGCTTTTGCCGCCGCCTCGTCACCAACGATTAACACCTGCTTCTGTGCCCGAGTGACTGCGGTGTAAATCAGGGTGCGGTCGAGCAATCGGTGCCCCGTGAGAGGAACGATGACGCGCGGCCACTGTGAGCCTTGGGCCTTGTGGACCGTGATGGCATAGCCCAGCTCCAGGTCGTCCAACATGTCCTCGACGACGGGCCTGCGGATGCCGTCATCCCAAAGAACCCAGGCAAGCGGACGTTCGGCCTCACAATCCTCGTCATCACGCGGATGCTGGGGCCCATCCTCGACTTCGACGATGGTGCCCAGCGAGCCGTTCTGCAGTCCTCGGTCCCACATGTTTCGGGTGCACAAGACCGGGTCGCCGAGGTTGAATCCGGTAAGCGCCAGCGCATCATGCTGAGCGCTCCACACCGTCATGGCCTTGCTTCCTGCGGTGGTCTCGGCCTGGCAGAGGCTGTTGATGGTCTTCACGCCGTCCGGGCCATTGCGTGTTGATTTCCACGTAAAGCTGACCCGGGGGGGGTGCGGTACAAATCTTGGACTGGTTAAGCGACGATTCCGAGGCTGCGTCGGTACTCGACTGGACTGAGAAAGCCCAGAGAGATCTTGATCCGCTTCTCGTTGTACCAGCGAATGTAGGCGTCCAAGGCCTGCATGAACTGTTCGATGGTGGCGGACTGCCAGTCTCGGGGATAGAAGTGCTCGGTCTTCAGCCGGCCGAAGAAGCCTTCACACGCTGCGTTGTCTGGCGAGTACCCCTTGCGCGACATAGAGCGCACCAGCTTTGCGTCGGCCATGCGCTTGAGCCAACCCGGCCAGCGGTAGTGCGCGCCGCGATCGGAGTGAACGACCGGCCGGTCGCTACCGGTGGCGACGCCATCGATCGCGGCATCCAACATGGAGTTCACCAGCGCCGCATCGGGACGCGTGCCAATTGCCCAGCTGACGACCATGCCATCGAAGCAGTCGATCATGGGTGAGAGATACACCTTGCCAGCGGGGATCTGGAACTCCGTGATATCCGTGAGCCACTTCTCATTGGGCGCGGTCGCACTGAAGTCACGGTTGATGAGATTCTCAGGCGCCGGACTGATTTCCCCCAGGTAGGAACCATAGCGGCGACGCTTGGGCGCGGCGGCCACCAGCGACTCCTGTTTCATCAGACGCTGCACCACCTTCTCGGAGATGCTGACGCTTTGCTTGGTCAGCGAGGCGCGTATCCTGCGGTAGCCGTAGCAGCGGTGATTGCGCTCAAAGATGTCGGCGATGGTGCGTCGTACTTCGACGTACCTGTCCGCTGCATTCAGACGAGCGCGATGGTAGAAGTAGGAGCTGCGCGGCAGTCCCACCTGACCAAGAAGCTCAGACAGCGTGTACGTGCTCCGCAGGGCATCAACCAACAGGGTCTTCTCCCGATTGGTCAGGGGCGGCTGGTTGATGCCCAGGTCTTTTTTTATGATTTCGTTCGCCTTCTTGAGCAGGTCTTGTTCCAACTGCAGGCGCCTGATGTCCCGTCGCAAGACCTCAAGTTGGCGTTCCAGCTCTTCGCGGGCAGCGCCAGGCGTTGGCATATCGTTTGGGTTCGTCATGAATGCTGGTGCCTCGCGGTCAAGTAGCCGGTTTTTCCACTTGTACAGCGTCGGCCTGCACACGCCAATCTCCTGAGCCAAGGCCTCTGCACTGCCTTGACGAGTGCACAGCGCAATAACCGCTGCCTGCTTGAGTTCAGCGGAGTGGCTGACACGCTCAGCGTGACCGACCAAGCGGACTCGCAATTCGGGATGGAGCTCTTCCACCCAGGCGGTCAATGACGCACGGCCCGGGTACCCCAGCGCCATGATCGTTGCAGCAACACACCTTCCATGTTCAAGGTAGTGCCTGACCGCGATCTCCTTCTGATCCTGGGAGTACTTCGGCTTGGGACGCACATAGCCCTTGGGCAGATCGCGACTGCGCTCGTACTCTCGGAACCAACCCTTCAATGCATTCTTGGTCGGGTACCCCAACTGGCGAATGGTTGCTCGAACGCGCTTGCCAAGCTTGATGTATAGCTCGACCGCCCGAATCCTGTCTTGATACGAATACATGAACTACCTCCTGGTAGTCCAAGTTTTTGTCCGCATCTCCCACCTGACTTACTGGGTCACTTCTGGGTGGAAATCAACAGACAGAGCTGCTGCAGCGCCGCGTGCTGCATGCCGACGAGACGCCGGTGTCCATGCT
>NZ_MKSS01000403.1:0-5256 GCF_001897365.1 Hydrogenophaga sp. 70-12 | reverse complement strand
GCTACCTGTGCTGCGGCTACCCGCAGCGCGGCTCGGGCCAGTTCGACAAGGCCGAGAAGATCATCACCGACAACCGCGTGCTGTTCCATCGCGTGGCCAACACGCTCAACTACCTGGACATCAAGACCGTGGTGGTGAGTTGCGGCACCTGCTACGACCAGCTGCAGGGCTACGAATTCGAGAAGATCTTCCCGGGCTGTCGCATCGTCGACATCCACGAGTACCTGCTGGAGAAGGGCATCCGCCTCGAATCCAAGGGCGCCTACCTGTACCACGACCCCTGCCACAGCCCCATGAAGCTGCAGGAGCCCATGAAGACCGTGAAGGCGCTGGTGGGCGAGCAGGTGCTCAAGAGCGAACGCTGCTGCGGCGAATCGGGCACGCTGGGCGTCACGCGCCCCGACGTGTCCACCCAGGTGCGGTTCCGCAAGGAAGAAGAGATCCGCAAGGGCGAGGCGGCGCTGCGCGCCAGCGGCGCCGTCGGCGCCGAGGACAACGTCAAGATCCTCACCAGCTGCCCGAGCTGCTTGCAGGGCCTCACCCGCTACGGCGACGACCTGCAAAACGGCCTGCTGGAGGCCGACTACATCGTTGTCGAGATGGCGCGCCACATCCTGGGCGAGAACTGGCTGCCCGAGTACGTGGCCCGCGCCAACCAGGGCGGCATCGAGCGCGTGCTCGTCTGATTCAAGGGAGACCGACCATGGCCGGCCTGGACCGCAACACCCCCATCCCGCAGGACATCACCGTGCACGGCGCCTCGCGCGTGCTCGAGGTGGCCTTCTCGGATGGCCAGACCTTCCGCATCCCCTTCGAGCTGATGCGCGTCTATTCGCCCTCGGCCGAGGTGCAGGGCCACGGCCCCGGGCAGGAGGTGCTGCAGACCGGCAAGCGCGAGGTGCGCCTGGTCTCGCTAGCGCCGATCGGCAACTACGCCATTCAGCCGACCTTCGACGACGGCCACGAGTCGGGCATCTTCTCCTGGGACTACCTGTACTTCCTGGGCTCGCAGCAGGCGCAGCTCTGGGCCGACTACGAGGCCCGGCTGCAGGCGGCGGGCGTGGGCCGCGACGATCCCATGCCCGCTGCGGCCGGCCACGGCTGCGGCCACCACTGAGGGCCGGCGCCATGGCACAGACCCATTTCGGCTTCCAGTCCGTCGACGAGGGCGACAAGGCGCGGCGCGTGCGCGGCGTGTTCGACTCCGTCGCCTCGCGCTACGACGTGATGAACGACCTGATGTCGGGCGGGCTGCACCGGCTCTGGAAGCGCTACGCCGTCACCGTGGCCAACGCCCGGCCTGGTCAGCAGGTGCTCGACATCGCGGGCGGCACCGGCGACCTCTCCCTGGCCTTCGCGCGCCAGGTCGGCCCCACGGGCCGCGTGGTGCACACCGACATCAACGAGGCCATGCTGCGCGAGGGCCGCACCCGGCTGCTGGACGCCGGCGTGGTGTTGCCCACCATGGTCTGCGACGCCGAGAAGCTGCCCTTCGCCGACGCCAGCTTCGACATCGTCTCGGTGGCCTTCGGCCTGCGCAACATGACGCACAAGGAACTTGCGCTGGCCGAAATGCATCGGACGCTCAAACCCGGTGGCCGACTGCTCGTTCTGGAGTTTTCCCGGGTGGCCAAGCCGCTGGAGAAGGCGTACGACTGGTATTCGTTCAATGTGCTGCCGAAACTGGGCCAGCTGGTCGCGGGGGACGCCGAGAGCTACCGCTACCTGGCCGAGTCCATCCGCATGCACCCGGACCAGGAGAGCCTGCGGCAGATGATGAAGGGGGTCGGCTTCGGACACGTCGATGTGCACAACCTCACCGGGGGTGTCGTCGCCTTGCACCTGGGCATCAAGTGTTGATCGGGCGGCCCCTCGGCCCCCGGCGTCGGAATCGTTGCAATCGGAGACACATCGCATGAAGAAACACAAACTCTGGTCCTTTCTGCTGGCCTGCGCCCTGGCCGTCGGTTCCGCCGACGTGATGGCCAAGCGCCTGGGCGGCGGCGGGTCCTTCGGCAAGCAGTCCGGCAACGTGACGCAGCGCAGCACCGCGCCGACCGCACCCAACCAGGCGCCCGCCCAGCAGGCCGCGCCAGCGCCCACGCAGAACGCCGCTGCCCAGCGCCCGGCCAACGCCGCCCCGGCCGCCGCCGCGCCCAAGCGCCCCTGGGGCGCCATGCTGGGCGGCCTCGCGGCCGGTCTGGGCCTGGCCTGGCTGGCCTCGGCCCTGGGCTTCGGCGAGGCCTTCGCGCAGTTCCTGTTGTTCGCCCTGCTGGCCGTGGTGGTGCTGGCCGTCGTCGGCATGGTGATGCGCCGCAAGGCGCCGGTCCAGGCCGCCGGCCGCAGCGGTGGCCTGGCGTACCAGGGCGCGGCCGGTGCCACGGCGCGTGCGCCGCTCGACCTCGAGCCCGCCACGCCGGCCAGCTACAGCCCCAAGAACGTGGGCAACGACGCCTCGGCCCGCCCCTGGGAGCGCAGCGCGCCCGCCTCGCTCGACAGCGGCCACGGCTCCATGATCGGTTCGGCCCTGCAGGGCCGCCAGACCTGGGGCATCCCGACCGGGTTTGACACCGAAGGCTTCCTCAAGGCCTCCAAGGCCAACTTCGTGAACCTGCAAGCCGCCTGGGACAAGTCCGACATCCCCAGCCTGCGCGCCATGATGACCGACGAGATGCTCGAGCAGATCAAGGGCCAGTTGGCCGAGCGCGAGCGCAGCGGTCCCGGCGCGGCCCACCGCACCGAGGTGGTGATGCTCGAGGCGCAGCTGCTGGGCATCGAGGAGCTCGACGGCGAGTACATGGCCAGCGTGGAGTTTTCCGGCCTGATCCGCGAGGAGCCCTCGGCCGGTCCCAACCCCTTCCGCGAGGTCTGGAACATCACCCGACCCAAGAGCGGTCCGGGCGGCTGGCTGGTGGCCGGCGTGCAGGCCCTCCAGTAAGCCGACGCGGCGCCGGCGCGGCGCCCGTTATCCGTCAGAATCGGGTGGTCATGGCCCATGTACCACCCGATTCCGTTTCTGGTGCCGGCCCGGCCGGCCCGCAAGGCCCGGCCGGCGCGCCGACCGATCCGCTGCGCTCCATCCTGCAGGCCCTGCGCCCACCCGGCTGGGTGATCGACGAGCTGCAGAACAAGCTGGTGCTCTTCCTCAACCACGTGCTGCAGCAGGAGCCGGCGGCCACCGAGCGGCTGCGCCGCCAGGCTGGCAAGCCGCTGCGCGTGCAGTGGGGCGATTTCCATTTCTGCGTGGCGCCCACGCGCGCCGGCCTGCTGGAGCGTGTCGACCCCATGCTGCACCCGCCCGAACTCACCGTGAGCCTCACCCAGGCCTCGCCCGCCGAGCTGGCGCGGCGGGTGCTGGCCGGCGAGAAGCCGGCCGTGGACATCCAGGGCGACGTGCAGTTCGCCGCCGAAGTGGCCTGGCTGGTGGACAACGTGCGCTGGGACGTGGAGGAAGACCTCTCGCGCCTGATGGGCGACGCGGCGGCGCACACCCTGGTCGGCTTCGCGCGCCAGGCCGCGCAGGCGCTCAAGGGCTTCGTCGCCCGCATGCCCCGCCCGCCGGGCTCCGGCGGGGGCGCCGCATGATCGCGGCCCGGCTGGCCGAGGGCGACCGCACCGCAGCGCACCGCGCGGAGGCGTTCGAGTGACCCGGTTCCTGCGCGGTGGCTTCATCGTCTGGGTGGTGCTGCGATACGGGCTCGACGAGCTCGTGCTCTCCAGCTTCGATCACCCGTGGATCCGCCGGCTCACCCGCATCGTTTCCACTGGCCGCCGCCTGGACAGCCCGCGCGGTCAGCGCCTGCGCGAGGCGCTCGAGCGCCTGGGCCCGATCTTCGTGAAGTTCGGCCAGGTGCTGTCCACCCGACGCGACCTGCTGCCACCCGACATCGCCGACGAACTCGCCCGCCTGCAGGACCGCGTGCCGCCGTTCCCCAGCGAGATCGCCATCGCCACCATCGAACGCGCCTTCGGCCGCCCGCTCGACGAGGTGTTCAGCCATTTCGAGCGCGAGCCCGTGGCCAGTGCCTCCATCGCCCAGGTGCATTTCGCCACCTTGCGCGGCGGCCGCGAGGCCGGACGCGAGGTCGCCGTCAAGGTGCTGCGGCCCAACATGCTGCCGGTGATCGAGAAGGACCTGGCCCTCATGCGCCTGATGGCCGGCTGGCTGGAGCGCCTGTCGGCCGATGGCCGACGCCTCAAGCCGCGCGAGGTGGTCGCCGAGTTCGACAAATACCTGCACGACGAGCTGGACCTGCTGCGCGAGGCCTCCAACGCCGCCCAGCTGCGCCGCAACATGGCCGGACTGGACCTGGTGCTCATCCCCGAGATGGTCTGGGACTGGTGCCGCAACGACGTGATGGTGATGGAGCGCATGAGCGGCGTGCCCATCAACCGCGTCGACGAACTGCGCCGCCTGGGCGTGGACATTCCGCGCCTGGCGCGCGACGGCGTCACCATCTTCTTTACCCAGGTGTTCCGCGACGGCTTCTTCCACGCCGACATGCACCCGGGCAACATCCAGGTGAGCGTGGCGCCGGCCAGCTTCGGTCGCTACATCTCGCTCGATTTCGGCATCGTCGGCACCCTGACCGAGCACGACAAGGAGTACCTGGCGCAGAACTTCACGGCCTTCTTCCGGCGCGACTACCGGCGCGTGGCCGAGCTGCACATCGAATCGGGCTGGGTGCCGCCGGAGACCCGGGTCGACGAACTGGAGTCCGCGATCCGCGCGGTCTGCGAGCCCTATTTCGACCGCCCGCTGAAGGAAATCTCGCTGGGCATGGTGCTGATGCGCCTGTTCCAGACCTCGCGGCGCTTCCAGGTCGAAATCCAGCCCCAGCTCGTGCTGCTGCAGAAAACCCTGCTCAACATCGAAGGCCTGGGCCGCGAGCTCGACCCCGAGCTGGACCTGTGGGCCACCGCCAAGCCGTTCCTGGAAAAGTGGATGCTGGAGCAGCTCGGCCCGCAGAAGCTGCTGGCCCAGCTCAAGGCCGAGGCGCCCCAGTACGCCAAGCTGCTGCCCGCGCTGCCCCGGCTGATGCACGATTACCTCAAGCACCGGCCGAACGAGTTGCGCAAGGAGCTTGACGTGCTGCTGGCCGAGCAGCGGCGCACCAACCGGCTGCTGCAGGGCATCGTCTACGGCGGCATCGGTTTTGCGCTGGGGCTGGTGCTGACCCAGCTGTTGCTGCGCGTGCGCCTGTGGTGAGCCGGCCGGGCCGGGCCAGGGAATACCCCCGGAATTTATAATCGCCG
>NZ_MKSS01000402.1:0-5891 GCF_001897365.1 Hydrogenophaga sp. 70-12 | reverse complement strand
CGTTTTCATGGCCTGTCGCAGTGGCTGGGATGGCTGTGGCCCTTCGCCGCCATCCTGTTCGGGCTGCGGGCCGTGGCGCGTTCGCCAGGGCGCCAGGAGGCGGCCGCCTAGAATCGCGTCATGGCCGATGGCACCGCTACCCCTCCCGCTTCCTACTATCAGCGGCACATTTTTTTCTGCCTGAATCAGCGCGAGGGTGGCGAAGCCTGCTGCGCCGACCACAAGGCAGAAGACGCTTTTGCCCGCTGCAAGTCGCGCGCCAAGGCGCTCGGCCTGCTCGGTCCGGGGGGCGTGCGCGTCAACCGCGCAGGCTGTCTTGACCGCTGCGCGGGTGGCCCGATCGCGGTGGTGTACCCGGAGGCCGTCTGGTACAGCTACGTCGATCAGGCCGACATCGATGAAATCGTCGAGTCGCATCTGCGCGACGGCGTCGTGGTCGAGCGGCTGCTGACGCCTCCCGACGTGGGTCGCTGAGGTGAACGCGCAAACCGAATCGCGTCTGATCGACGGTCCGGCCGGCGCCATCGAGCTCGCCATCGACCGGCCCGAGGGCGCGGCCCGCGCCACGGCCGTCATCGCCCATCCGCATCCCTTGCACGGTGGCACGCTCACCAACAAAGTGGTGCAAACCCTGGCGCGCGCGGCCGTGCTGGCGGGCATGGTGGCGGTGCGTTTCAACTTCCGCGGCGTGGGGCGCTCCGGCGGGCAGTACGACGAGGGGCGCGGCGAGACCGACGACCTGATGGCCGTGGTGCAGTCGGAGGCGCCTTCCGGGCCCCTGGCCCTGGCCGGCTTCTCCTTCGGCTCCTACGTCACCAGCCAGGCCCTGCAGCGCCTGCATCCCGTGCGCGACGTCCGCGAGCTGGTCCTGGTCGGTACCGCCGCCAGCCGATTTCAAGTGGCGCCGATTCCGCAGGAACTTCAGGCCCGAACGCTGGTCGTTCACGGCGAGCTTGACGACACGGTGCCGCTGAGCGCGGTCATGGACTGGGCTCGCCCGCAGTCCCTGCCCGTGGTGGTGGTGCCGGGCGGCGGCCACTTCTTCCATGGCCAGCTGCCCTTGCTGCGCGAGCTGGTGTGGCGCCATTGGCGGCCTTGAGCCGCGGTGGCGCCGATTTTTTTGAGGACTTTGCGTTGATGACCCGTTTCCGTTCCCTGATCGCCGGCCTGGCGCTGTCGCTGGCCGCGCTGGCGCCTGCCTGGGCGCAGATGCCGCAACCCCCCGAGATCGCGGCGCGTTCCTATTTGCTGCTGGACGTGACCACCGGCCAGGTGTTGGCCAGCAAGGAGCCCGACGCGCCGGTGGAGCCGGCCTCGCTCACCAAGCTCATGTCGGCCTACCTGGTGTTCGACGCGCTGCGCGCCGGCAAGATCACGCTCACGCAGACCTTCGGCGTGAGCGAGCGCGCCTGGAAGATGCCGGGCTCGCGCATGTTCATCGAGCCGCGCATGCAGGTGCCGGTCGAAGACCTGATCAAGGGCATGATCGTGCAGTCGGGCAACGACGCCACGGTGGCGTTGGCCGAGGGCGTGGCGGGCTCTGTCGAGCGCTTCGTGGAACTCATGAACCAGCAGGCCAAGGCGCTGGGCATGACGGCCACCAGCTACCGCAACGTCGAGGGCCTGACGGCCCCGGGCCACACCACCACGGCGCGCGACCTGGCCACGCTGGCCACGCGGCTGATGAACGACTTCCCCCAATACGTCGGCTACTACTCCATCCAGCGCTATCGCTACCCGGGCACGCCCGCCACCAACGACACGAACCGCAACCTGCTGCTGTTCCGGGACCCGACCGTCGACGGGCTGAAAACCGGTCACACCGACGCGGCGGGCTACTGTCTGGTGGCCACCGCGCGCCGGCCGGTGCCTGGCCTGGGCGATGGGCCGGCTGGCCAGCGCCGCCTGGTGTCGGTGATGCTGGGCGCGTCGAGCGAGAACGCGCGGGCCGCCGAGTCGCAGAAGCTGCTCAACTGGGGCTACACCGCGTTCGATACCGTGCGCCTGCTGGCGGCCAACCAGCCGGCGGCCGAGCCGCGCATCTGGAAGGGCAAGGCCGACACCGCCAAACTCGGCCGCGCCGAAGGCGTGGTGGTGTCGGTGCCGGCCGGCCAGGGCGCTGGCCTGAAATCGACGGTGGTTCGCCCGGATCCCCTCGTCGCGCCCCTGCAGAAAGGGCAGCCGCTCGGCACGCTGCGCGTGACCACCGCCGCGGGTCAGCCCGTCGTGGAGGTGCCACTGACGGTGCTGGAGACCGTGGAGGAGGCGGGCATTTTCGGCCGCGCCTGGGACGCGATCCGCCTCTGGATCCAGTGACCCGTTCCCCGGGGGCGGGGGGCGGCTTGGCGCGGCTGACGCGCCAGTGCTACACTAGTAGGCTTTTCGGAATTTTCCGAAAGGCTTTGTCGTTTTCAAACGTTTAGGGACGTTTTCAATGCCAACCATCAACCAACTCGTGCGCCACGGCCGGGAGGTCGAAAAGACCAAATCCAAGAGCCCGGCCATGGAAAACTCGCCGCAACGCCGCGGCGTGTGCACCCGTGTGTACACCACGACCCCGAAGAAGCCGAACTCGGCGCTTCGCAAAGTTGCCAAGGTCCGCCTGACCAACGGCTTCGAGGTCATCTCCTACATCGGCGGTGAAGGCCACAACCTCCAGGAACACAGCGTGGTGCTGGTTCGCGGCGGCCGTGTGAAAGACCTTCCCGGTGTGCGCTACCACATCGTGCGTGGCTCGCTGGACCTGCAGGGCGTGAAAGACCGCAAGCAGGCCCGCTCCAAGTACGGCGCCAAGCGTCCCAAGAAGGCCTGATCGGTCTCATTCGGTGCCGCCCGGTTTTGACGAGCCGGAACGGCGTAGTGGCCTTGAACAGAGGCCGAGTAAGTGCAGGCTCCTGATGGGTCTGCGGGGTGTCTGGATCAAGAAGGACGTCCGGACATCAACTGAAGCAAGAGGTGAAACATGCCACGTCGTCGCGAAGTCCCTAAACGTGAAATCCTGCCGGACCCGAAGTTCGGCAACGTCGAAGTCGCCAAGTTCATGAACGTGATCATGCAAGGCGGCAAGAAGGCCGTGGCCGAGCGCATCATCTACGGTGCGTTTGAGCAGATCGAGAAGAAGTCGGGCAAGGACCCGCTCGAAATCTTCTCGACGGCCATCAACAACGTCAAGCCCATGGTGGAGGTGAAGAGCCGCCGCGTGGGTGGCGCCAACTACCAGGTGCCCGTTGAAGTGCGCCCGGTGCGCCGTCTGGCGCTGTCGATGCGCTGGATCAAGGAAGCGGCCAAGAAGCGCAGCGAAAAATCCATGGCCCTGCGCCTGGCCAACGAACTGATCGAGGCCACCGAAGGCCGTGGCGGCGCGATGAAGCGCCGCGACGAAGTGCACCGCATGGCCGAGGCCAACAAGGCCTTCAGCCATTTCCGCTTCTGATTCGGACCTTATCTTTCCGATCAACCTGACCCGAGAGCCCGCGGGCCCCTTACAGGGGTGGCGGGCTCGAACCATTCCGGAGTATTTCCATGGCCCGCACCACGCCCCTTGAGCGTTACCGCAACATCGGCATTTCCGCGCACATCGACGCTGGCAAGACCACGACGACCGAGCGCATCCTGTTCTATACCGGCGTGAACCACAAGATCGGTGAAGTGCACGACGGCGCCGCCACCATGGACTGGATGGAGCAGGAGCAGGAGCGCGGTATCACGATCACGTCCGCCGCCACCACCTGCTTCTGGAAGGGCATGGACCTGTCCTACCCGGAGCACCGCTTCAACATCATCGACACCCCCGGCCACGTCGACTTCACCATCGAGGTGGAGCGTTCCATGCGCGTGCTCGACGGCGCGTGCATGGTGTACTGCGCGGTGGGTGGTGTGCAGCCCCAGTCGGAAACCGTCTGGCGCCAGGCCAACAAGTACAAGGTGCCGCGTCTGGCGTTCGTCAACAAGATGGACCGCACCGGCGCGAACTTCTTCAAGGTCTATGACCAGATGCGCCTGCGCCTGAAGGCCAACCCCGTGCCGGTCGTCATTCCGATCGGTGCCGAGGACAACTTCAAGGGCGTGGTCGACCTGCTCAAGATGAAAGCCATCATCTGGGACGAGGCTTCGCAGGGCATGAAGTTCGAATACCACGACATCCCGGCCGAGCTCGTCGAGACCGCCAAGGAGTGGCGCGAGAAGATGGTCGAGGCCGCGGCCGAAGCCAGCGAAGACCTCATGAACAAGTACCTCGAGGAGGGTGACCTCTCCGAGGAAGAGATCAAGCTGGGCCTGCGCACGCGCACCATCTCGACCGAGATCCAGCCCATGCTGTGCGGCACGGCCTTCAAGAACAAGGGCGTGCAGCGCATGCTCGACGCCGTGATCGACTTCCTGCCTTCGCCGGTGGACATCCCCCCGGTGGCGGGTACCGACGAGAAGGAAGAGCCCGCGACCCGCCAGGCCGACGACGGCGAGAAGCTGTCCGCGCTGGCGTTCAAGCTCATGACCGACCCCTACGTCGGCCAGCTCACCTTCGTGCGCGTCTATTCGGGCGTGCTGAAGAAGGGCGACACCGTCTTCAACCCGGTCAAGGGCAAGAAGGAGCGCATCGGCCGTATCGTGCAGATGCACGCCAACAACCGCCAGGAAGTGGAAGAAATCCGCGCCGGCGACATCGCCGCCTGTGTGGGCCTGAAGGAAGTGACCACGGGTGAGACGCTGTGCGACCCCGATGCCGTCATCACCCTGGAGCGCATGGTCTTCCCCGAGCCCGTGATTGCGCAGGCCGTGGAACCCAAGACCAAGGCCGACCAGGAAAAGATGGGCATCGCGCTGCAGCGCCTGGCCTCGGAAGACCCCTCGTTCCGTGTCAAGACCGACGAGGAATCGGGCCAGACCATCATCTCCGGCATGGGCGAGCTGCACCTGGAGATCATCGTCGACCGCATGAAGCGTGAATTCGGCGTGGAAGCCAACGTGGGCAAGCCCCAGGTGGCCTACCGCGAGACCATCCGTAAGAGCGTGGACGAGGCCGAAGGCAAGTTCGTGCGCCAGTCCGGCGGCAAGGGCCAGTACGGTCACGTGGTGTTCAAGATCGAACCCAACGAGGCCGGCAAGGGCTTCGAGTTCGTGGACGCCATCAAGGGCGGCGTGGTGCCGCGCGAGTACATCCCGGCGGTGGAAAAGGGCGTGATCGAAGCCCTCAACACCGGCGTGCTGGCGGGCTTCCCGGTGGTGGACGTCAAGGTCACGCTGCATTTCGGTTCGTACCACGACGTGGACTCGTCCGAACAGGCTTTCAAGATGGCCGCCATCTTCGGCTTCAAGGAAGGCTGCAAGAAGGCCAACCCGGTCATCCTCGAGCCGATGATGGCCGTGGAAGTCGAGACGCCCGAGGACTACGCCGGCAACGTGATGGGCGACCTGTCGTCGCGTCGCGGCATGGTGCAGGGCATGGAGGACATGGTCGGTGGCGGCAAGGCCATCAAGGCCGAGGTGCCGCTGTCCGAAATGTTCGGCTACTCCACCACGCTGCGCTCGATGTCGCAGGGTCGTGCCACGTACACGATGGAGTTCAAGCACTACTCGGAAGCGCCGCGCAACGTGTCCGAGGCCATCGTGGCCGCGCGCGCGAAGTAAAGGTAAGTCGGTTCGACGGGGTGGGTGCTTCGCGCGCCCTCCCGCCGATCCAGTCGGTCTGCGACGCCACGCCGTCCTGTGCCCGTGCGGGACGATCCAGCAGTGGCGTGCAGACCTTAAACCCTCACACGGGCTTTGTTCTTTTTAAGGAATCGACATGGCTAAGGAAAAATTCGAGCGGACCAAGCCGCACGTGAACGTTGGCACGATCGGGCACGTGGACCACGGCAAGACGACGCTGACGGCGGCGATCACGACGGTGCTGG
>NZ_MKSS01000401.1:0-9411 GCF_001897365.1 Hydrogenophaga sp. 70-12 | reverse complement strand
CTTGGCCTTGAGTTCGATCACCGCCTTGCTCATGCTGTGCTCCGCTCAGACCTTGGTCAGCCAGTGGGCGTACTTGGGGTTGCGGCCGTTCACGATGTCGAAGAAGGCGCTCTGGATCTTCTCGGTGATCGGGCCGCGCGAGCCGCTGCCCAGTTCGATGCGGTCGAGTTCGCGGATCGGCGTGACCTCGGCGGCGGTGCCGGTGAAGAAGGCCTCGTCGGCGATGTAGACCTCGTCGCGCGTGATGCGCTTCTGGACGATCTCCAGCCCCAGGTCCTTGGCGATGTGGAACACCGTGTTGCGCGTGATGCCGTTGAGCGCGCCAGCGGAGAGGTCGGGCGTGTAGATCACGCCGCCCTTGACGACGAAGATGTTCTCGCCCGCGCCTTCGCTGACGAAGCCGGAGGAGTCGAGCAGCAGGGCCTCGTCGTAGCCTTCGTCGGTGGCCTCGGTGTTGGCCAGGATGCTGTTGGTGTAGTTGCTCACCGCCTTGGCCTGCGTCATGGTGATGTTGACGTGGTGGCGGGTGTAGCTGCTGGTTTTGACGCGGATGCCGCGCTTCATGCCTTCGTCGCCCAGGTAGGCGCCCCAGGCCCAGGCGGCCACGCTCAGGTGGATGGTGTTGCCCTTGGGGCTCACGCCCAGCTTCTTGTCGCCGATCCAGGTGAGCGGGCGGATGTAGCCGCTCTTGAGGCCGTTGGCGCGGATCACGTCCTTCTGCGCCTCGTTCACCTGCTCCACGGTGAAGGGGATCTTCATGCGCAGAATCTTGGCGCTGTTGAACAGGCGCTCAGTGTGTTCCTGCAGGCGGAAGATGGCCGTGCCGTTGACCGTGTCGTAGGCCCGCACGCCCTCGAAGGCCCCGCAGCCGTAGTGCAGGGTATGGGTGAGCACGTGGATCTTGGCGTCGCGCCAGTCCACCAGCTGGCCATCCATCCAGATCTTGCCGTCGCGGTCGGACATCGAGGGAACGGGTGCGCTCATGGGTTTCCTTGGGGTATGGGGGGTATTCGGGTCAACCGGCGATTTTACGGCGCCGCCCGGGGCGCTGGGCCGGCGGGGGCGTCCGTCTCGGGGCGCTTCAGGCCCCAGTCCTGCAGCTTGCCGTGGGCGAACCGGGCCTGCACGGAGGCGCCGCCCGGGTCCGTCCAGCGGTAGACCTCGGGCTGCTCGCCTTCAGGGGAGGCCAGCTCACCCAGGGCCCGGGCCAGGCCGATCACGCCGATCAGGGGCATGCCCGCGTGCAGGCGCGAGTTCAGCATCACGGCGCTGTCCACGTGGCCGATCGGGCGCTGGGCGGCGCGGCGCATCACCGCCATCAGGCGCGTGAAATGCAGCAGCAGCCACAGGACCAGGCCGCCGCCGACGGCCGCCACGCCGGCCCAGCCGAACTGCCAGTGGCCCCAGAACAGGAGGGCGGCGCCGATCAGGGCCATGGCGATGCGTCGAAGGTTCATGTCGTTCCAATGTCCGTTGCAGGGCGCGCGATCCGCCGCGCGCGCGTCATTCCAGCCGGCGCACCAGATCCAGCGCCTCTTCGATGCGCTCGACCCCATGCACGGTGAGGCCGTCGAAGGCCTTGTCGTTCTTCTTGGGCAGGTTGGCCTTGGGGACCACCGCCACGGAAAAGCCCAGCTTGGCCGCCTCCTTCAGGCGCTCCTGCCCGCGCGGCGCGGGCCGCACCTCGCCGGCCAGGCCCACCTCGCCGAAGGCCAGGAAGCCCTTGGGCAGCGGCTTGCCGCGCAGGCTGCTGGTGATGGCCAGCATCACGCCCAGGTCGGCCGCGGGCTCGCTGATGCGCACGCCCCCCACGGCGTTGACGAACACGTCCTGGTCCAGGCAGGCCACGCCCGCGTGGCGGTGCAGCACGGCCAGCAGCATGGCCAGGCGGTCGCGCTCCAGGCCCACGCTCAGGCGGCGCGGGCTGGGGCCGCCGCTGTCCACCAGGGCCTGCAGCTCCACCAGCAGCGGCCGCGTGCCCTCCAGCGTGACCATCACGCAGCTGCCCGGCACCGGCTGGGCGTGCTGCGAGAGAAAGATCGCGCTCGGGTTGCTCACGCCCTTGAGGCCTTTCTCGGTCATGGCGAACACGCCGATCTCGTTGACCGCGCCGAAGCGGTTCTTGATCGCGCGGATCAGCCGGAAGCTGCTGTGCGTATCGCCTTCGAAATAGAGCACGGTGTCCACCATGTGCTCCAGCACGCGCGGGCCGGCCAGCGCGCCTTCCTTGGTCACGTGGCCCACCAGCACGATGGCCGTGCCCGAGGCCTTGGCCGCGCGCGTGAGGTGGGCCGCGCACTCGCGCACCTGGGCCACCGAGCCCGGGGCGCTGGTGAGCTGGTCGGAATAGACGGTCTGGATCGAGTCGATCACCGCGATGGCGGGCTTCTCGGCGTCCAGCGTGGCCAGGACTTTTTCCAGCTGGATCTCGGCCAGCACCTGCACCTGCGAACCCTCGATGCCGAGCCGGCGCGCGCGCAGCGCCACCTGGGCGCCGCTTTCCTCGCCGGTCACGTAGAGCGTGGGCAGGCCGGCGCGCTGCAGGCTGTCGAGGGCCTGCAGCAGCAGGGTGGACTTGCCGATGCCGGGGTCGCCGCCGATCAGCACCACGCCGCCCTCGACGATGCCACCGCCCAGCACGCGGTCCAGCTCCTCGTGGCCGGTGGGCGTGCGCTGCACGTCCCGGGCCTCGATGCGCGACAGCGGCATCACCTCGCTGGTCTTGGCCAGCGCCGCGAAGCGGTTCTTCGGCGGCGCGCCGCCGCCCTCGGCCACGCCTTCCACCAGCGTGTTCCAGGCGCCGCAGTGCGGGCATTTGCCCAGCCAGCGCGGGCTGGTGCCGCCGCACTCGCCGCAGGTGTAGATCGTCTTGTCCTTGGCCATGAGGCCGGGACTATATCGGCCCGAAGCCCTCGACCAAGGCGCGCGTGATCTCGGCCGCGCCGGCGGTGCGGCAGCCGCTGGCGTTCTGGCCCGACCACAGCGGCGTGAAATCGCTCTTGCCCTGTTTCTCCCAGTGCGCGCGCAGCGGGGCGATGGCCGCGGTGGCCAGCGGGAAGGCGGGCGCGGCCGGGTTCAGCGGGCCGAGCTCGCGCATCACCCGGTTGGGCACGCCGCGCGCGGGCCGGCCGGTGAACAGGGTGGTGAGCTGGGTGTGGCGCGCGGCCTCGCTCTGCAGCACGGCGCGGTGCAGGGCGCTGGTGGTGGCCTCGGGGCTGCACAGGTAGGCCGTGCCCACCTGCACGCCGTCGGCGCCCAAGGCCATGGCCGCGCGCACGCCGGCCGCGTCGGCGATGCCGCCGGCCGCGATCACCGGCACGCGCACGGCGGCCTTCACCTGCGGCAGCAGCGCGAAGGTGCCGGTCTGGCGCGTGAGATCGTGGCTGAGGAAGTGGCCTCGGTGCCCGCCGGCTTCCAGGCCCTGGGCGATCACCGCGTCCGCGCCGTGGGTTTCCAGCCAGACCGCCTCGTCCACCGTGGTGGCCGAGCTCAGCACCACCGAACCCCAGGACTTCACGCGCGCCAGCAGCTCGGGCGCGGGCAGCCCGAAGTGGAAGCTCAGCACGCGCGGCCGGAAGGGTTCCAGCGCGTCGGCGGCGGCCGCGCTGAAGGGCAGCCGGCCCGGGCCGGCCGCCAGCGTCGCCGGGTCCAGGCCGATCTCGGCGAAGTAGGGCGCCAGCGCCGCGCGCCAGGCCGCCTCGCGCGCGGCGTCGGGCTCGGGCGGCGTGTGGCAGAAGAAGTTGACGTTGTAGGGCCGCCCGCTGGCGGCCAGCAGGTCCAGCTCGCGCCGCATGGCCTCGGGCGCCAGCATGGCGCAGGGCAGGGAGCCCAGGGCACCGGCCTCGCCCGCCGCCAATGCCAGGGCCGCGCCCTGCGCGCCCGCCATCGGCGCCTGGATCAAGGGCCAGCGCGTGCCCAGCAGCTCGGTGAGTCGGTTCATGGTGCGAGTGTAGGCAGGCGGCAATGTCCCAGGGCCCGTGCGCGGTCCGGGGCTCAGGCGCCGCCGCGCTCCAGCAGCTCGGCGAACGCCTGCGCGGCGGGCGAGAGCGAGCGGTCGCTCTTGAACACCACGGCGGTGTCGCGCTCCACCAGCGGGCGCACCAGGCGCCGCGCCACCAGTTCGGGGTGCAGCGCGGGCGCGAATACGCTGCCCGGCACCACGGCCACGCCCAGGCCGGCGGCGGCCAGAGCCACCGCGGTGGTGAGCAGGGAGACCTCGTGTGCGATGCGCAATTCCACCCTGGCCGCGCGCGCCGCCGCGTCGATGCGCCGCCGCACGCCGTAGCCCGGGCGCACCGCGATCACCGGCCAGGCCGCCAGCTGCTTCCAGGTGAGTGGCCGGTCCGCGGCAAAGCGCGGGCCGGCGGGCGCGATCGCGGCCAGGTGATCGCGCAGCACCACGCGCTGCGACAGGCCGGGCGTGGGCCCTTCGAGCGTGCCCAGGCCCAGGTCCACATGGCCCGCGAGCACGCGCTCGGCGAACTCGCCGGGCGCGCAATCGTCGATCTGCAGTTCGATGCCGGGGTAGCGGTCCAGGTAGCGGCGCACGGCCGCCGGCAGCAGGGTCTGCGCCACCGTGGACGTAGCCGCGATGCGCAGGCGCCCGCGCTCGCCGCGCGCCAGCGCCGCCATGCCGCCGCTCAGGGCCTGCATCTCGGCCAGCGCGCGCCGCGCGTGGCCGATGGCCTCGACCGCGGCCTCGGTGCGGCGCAGGCTGCGCGTGCTGCGGTCGAACAGGCGCACACCCAGGCGCGCCTCCAGCTCGCGCAGCAGAACGGTCACGGCCGGCTGCGTCAGCGACAGGGCCTCGGCCGCGGCCGAGAGCTGGCCGCTGTCGTACACCGCCACGAAGGCGCGCAACTGGCGCACCGAGGGCAGGCTGCCGAGGTGTGCGGGTTTTTTATGAATCGCCATCGAAGTTTCATTTTTCACGCGGCGCGCGAAGGCCTGTAATTGTCGGCTTTCGTCTGTTGAATGGAGACCAGCATGACCCAGACCCTGCGTGCGCAGGTGCTGATCGTGGGGGCCGGGCCGGTGGGCCTGACGCTCGCCATGGACCTCGCCCAGCGCGGCATCGCCGTGTTGGTGGCCGAGACCCGCCACCGCGGCGAGCCGCCCAATGTGAAGTGCAACCACGTGTCGGCGCGCTCGATGGAGATCTTTCGCCGCCTCGGTGTGGCCGGCGCGCTGCGCGAGGCCGGTCTGCCGGCGGACTACCCCAACGACGTGTCCTATCGCACCAGCTTCACGGGCGATGAGCTTTCGCGCATCCCCATCCCCGCGCGCCAGAGCCGCTACACGGCCACCGGCGGCCCCGACACCTGGTGGCCGACGCCCGAGCCGCCGCACCGCATCAACCAGATCTACCTGGAGCCCGTGCTGTTCGCGCACGCCGAGCGCCAGAGCGGCCTGCGCATCCTCAACCGCACGCGCATCGACGCCGTCGCGCAGGACGAGGCCGGCGTGCGCGCCACCGGCGTGAACCTGGACAGCGGCGAGGCCATCGAGTTGCGGGCCGACTACCTGATCGGCTGCGACGGTGGCCGCTCCCTGGTGCGCAAGAGCATCGGCGCCAAGCTCTCGGGCACCGACGAGGTGGGCCGCGTGCAGTCCACCTACTTCCGCGCGCCCGCGCTGCTGGGCCTGGCCAAGCACGGCCCGGCCTGGGCCACCTTCTCGCTCAACCCGCGCCGCTGTGGCAACGTCTACGCCATCGACGGGCGCGAGACCTGGCTGCTGCACAACTACCTCAAGGCCGACGAGGCCGATTTCGAGTCCGTTGACCGCGACTGGGCGATCCGCGAGATCCTGGGCGTGGGTCCGGACTTCCAGTACGAGATCATCAGCAAGGAAGACTGGATCGGCCGCCGCCTCGTGGCCGACCGCTTCCGCGACCGCCGCGTCTTCATCTGCGGCGACGCCGCGCACCTGTGGATCCCCATGGCGGGCTATGGCATGAACGCCGGCATCGCGGACGCGATGAACCTGTCGTGGCTGCTGGCCGCGCACCTGAACGGCTGGGCCGGCGAGGCCATCCTCGGCGCCTACGAGCGCGAGCGCCAGCCCATCACCGAGCAGGTTTCGCGCTTCGCCATGAACCACGCGCTGGCCCTGCAGGCCCAACGTGAGGGCGTGCCCGCGGGCATCGAGGACGCGGGCGAGGCCGGTGCGGCCGCGCGCGCCCGGGCCGGTGCCGCGCTGTACGAACTCAACGTGCGCCAGTACTGCTGCGGCGGCCTGAACTTCGGCTACTTCTACGACGACTCTCCGCTGATCGCCTACGACGGCGAAGCCGCGCCCGGCTACACCATGGACGGCTTCACGCCCTCCACCGTGCCGGGCTGCCGCACGCCGCACGTCTGGCTCGACGACGGCCGCTCGCTCTACGACGCGCTCGGCCCCGACTACACCCTGCTGCGCCGCGACCCCGGCGTCGACGTGCGCCCGCTCGAGGACGCGGCGCGCGCGCGCGGCGTGCCGCTGCGCGTGCTGGACCTGAGCCCGCGCGAGGCCGGCGCGCTCTACACGACCGCGTTGCTGCTTTCGCGCCCCGACCAGCACGTGGCCTGGCGCGGCGACGCGCCGCCCGCCGATCCGCTCGCGCTGATCGACCGCCTGCGCGGCGCCGCCGTGCCCGCCTGACACCATTCACCCCAAGGAGACAAGCCATGAACCGCCGCCACGCCCTGACCCAGCTCGCCGCCCTGTGCGCCGCCAGCGCCGCGCCCGCCGCCTTCGCGCAGGCCGACAAGCCCATCACCATCGTCGTGCCCTACGCGCCCGGCGGCACCACCGACCTGCTGGGGCGCATGCTCGCGCAGCAGATGTCGCCCCTGCTGGGCCGCACCATGATCGTGGAGAACAAGCCCGGTGCCGGCAGCGGCGTGGGCGCGGCCCAGGTGGCGCGCGCCGCGGCCGACGGCAACACCCTGCTGGTGGCCACCAGCACCACGCTGGCCATCAACCCCTGGCTCCACAAGCAGCTCGCCTACGACCCGGCCAAGGACTTCGCGCCCATCGGCATGATCGGCGCCGTGCCGCTGCT
This sequence comes from Hydrogenophaga sp. 70-12, assembly GCF_001897365.1. NCBI lineage: Bacteria > Pseudomonadati > Pseudomonadota > Betaproteobacteria > Burkholderiales > Comamonadaceae > Hydrogenophaga > Hydrogenophaga sp. 70-12. The sequence goes on along the minus strand of NZ_MKSS01000401.1, from coordinate 2,366 downwards.
GGTGGTGGTGAACCCCTCGCTGCCGGTCAAAAGCATCGCCGAGCTGGTGGCGCTGGCCAAGTCGCGCCCCGGTGGCCTGGTCTACGGCTCGGCCGGCAACGGCAGCCCGCACCACCTGGGCGCCGAGATGTTCAAGGCCGCCACCGGCGCCAACCTCAAGCACGTGCCCTACCGCGGCAGCGGCCCGGCCATCACCGACCTGCTCGGCGGCCAGATCGACCTGATGTTCAGCGACATCCCGCCCGCGCTGGGCCACGTCAAGGCGGGCAAGCTGCGCGCCATCGCCGTCACCTCGGCCAAGCGCCAGCCCGCCGTGGCCGAGGTGCCCACCATCGCCGAATCGGGCCAGGCCGGCACCAAGGACTTCGAGGCCGTGGCCTGGCAGAGCCTGGTGGCGCCGGCCGGCACGCCGCCCGAATTCATCAACCGCTGCGCGCAAGCCCTGGGCAAGGTGATGCAGGACCCGGCGCTGCGCGCGCGCCTGGAAGGCGACGGCTTCGAGCCCGTGAGCGCCGCCATGAGCCCGGCGCAGCTGGCCGCCTACGTGCGCAGCGAGACCGAGCGCTGGGGCAAGGTGGTGCGCGCCTCGGGCACCACCATCGACTGACGGCCCCGGCTCGGGAAAACCCCAGAACGGGCTGGGGTAGGCGGATCGGGCGATTTCATTTAACATGTTAAATAAATCGCCATGGACCCGATCGACAAGACTTTCACCCACCGCAACCTCCCGCGCCTGCTGCTGCAGGCGCGGGAGGCGGTGATGCAGCACACGCGGCCCAGCCTGCGCGAGCACGGCCTGAGCGACCAGCAGTGGCGCGTGCTGCGCGTGCTGGGTGAACACGCGCGCGACCCCGCCGGCATCGAAACCGGGCGCATCGCGCGCGAGGCCTTTCTGCTGGGCCCCAGCCTCACCGGCGTGCTCACGCGCATGGAGCGCGACGGCCTGATCGCGCGCGAGCGCTGCAGCCAGGACGCGCGGCGCACCGTGGTGCGCGCCACGCCGGCGGGCCTGAAGCTGGTGCGCAAGCTGTCCGCCACCATCGAGGCGCACTACGCCTGGCTGGAGGAGCGATTGAGCAAGGCGCGGCTCGCGCAGCTCTATGTGTTGCTGGACGAGGTGATCGCCCTCGAAGGCGACGTGGACGACAACCTGGATGAGGAGGCGGCATGACTGCCCATGGATGGGTGCCCCCGGGCACCGTGTACGGCACGCTGCTGAACTTTCGCGGCGAATACGCGCACTGGCAGCCGCGCATGGGCGACAAGCCCTATGGCGGCGCGCCCAAGGCGCCCGTGCTGTACGTGAAGACGGCCAACACCTTCGCGCCGCACGGCGCCAGCGTGGCCCTGCCGGCGGGCGAGGTGGTCGAGGCATCGGCCAGCCTGGGCCTGCTGATCGGCGAACACGGCGCGCCCACGCACGCCCTGCTGGTCAATGACCTGAGCCTGGCGCACGAGAGTTACTACCGCCCGCCCATGAAGTTCCGCAACCGCGACGGCTTCCTGGGCCTGCCGCTGGAGCCCACGCCGCTGGCGGCGCTGGGCGGCATCGGGGGCCTGGCCGCGCTCGAGCTGGAGCTGCGCCTGCACGGCGTGCACCAGCAGACCACCGCGCTCAAGGACCTGGTGCGCGACATCCCCACGCTGCTGAAAGACGTCGGCGAATTCATGACCCTGCGCCCCGGTGACGTGCTGCTGATTGGCAGCGAGGTGCTGACCGACGGCACGCGCCCGCGCGTGGCCGCCGGCGACGCGGTGGAAATCAGCGCACCGGGCCTCAAGCCGGTCCTGCAGCGCTTCGTGGCGGAGGAGGCGAGCGACGCCGGGCCGCCCCCAGTCGCGAGGGCCCCCTCGGGGGGCCGCGGCAGCGCCTTGGCGCAGAGCGTGGGGGCACGATTCTCATGAAAAGAGCCCGCATCGCCTGGGCCGGCGCGGTTCACGACGCCATCGAGCGCGACGGCCAGCTGGAGCTGCTCACGCCCGCCTTCAAGGGCCGCCGGGTTGCCGCCGACGAGGTGGTCTGGCTGCCGCCGCTGGCGCCCGTGCCGCGCCCGCGCACCGTGTTGGCCCTGGGCCTGAACTACGCCGACCACGCCAAGGAACTCGCCTTCAAGCCGCCCACCGAACCGCTGGCCTTCGCCAAGGGAGAAGCCTCGCTCATCGGCCACCGGGCGTTCACCGTGCGCCCGGCCGGCGTGGCGTTCATGCACTACGAGTGCGAGCTCGCGGTGGTCATCGGCCGCACCGCGAAACACGTCAAGCGCGGCGACGCGATGGACTTCATCGCCGGCTACACCGTGGCCAACGACTACGCGATCCGCGACTACCTGGAGAACTGGTACCGCCCCAACCTGCGCGTGAAGAAC
>NZ_MKSS01000400.1:0-5392 GCF_001897365.1 Hydrogenophaga sp. 70-12 | reverse complement strand
GCGGTGCAGCATGATGGGGCGCTGCCGGGAGCCATCTTCGGCCACGTACTCGGCGTCCAGGCGCTCGGGCATGTTCGGGTCGACCTGCATCGTGCCGCACTGCCACTGGCGCCCCAGGGCGTCCTTCAGCGTGTACTCGATCTTCGGGCCGTAGAAGGCGCCCTCGCCCGGCAGGTACTCGAATTCGCAGCCCGACGCTCGCAGGCCCTGGGCCAGGGCGGCCTCGGCCTTGTCCCAGCTCTCCTCGCTGCCGATGCGCTTCTCGGGGCGCGTCGAGAGCTTGTAGAGGATCTCAGTGAAGCCGAAGTCCTTGTAGACCTTCTGCAGCAGCGTCGTGAAGGCGGCGACCTCGGCCTGGATCATGTCTTCGGTGCAGAAGATGTGGCCGTCGTCCTGCGTGAAGGCGCGCACGCGCATGATGCCGTGCAGCCCGCCCGTGGGCTCATTGCGGTGGCAGTTGCCGAACTCACCGAAGCGCAGCGGCAGGTCGCGGTAGCTCTTGATGCCCTGCTTGTAGATGAGGATGTGGCCAGGGCAGTTCATCGGCTTGAGCGCGTAGTCGCGCTTTTCCGACTCCGTGGTGAACATGTTCTCGCGGTACTTGTCCCAGTGGCCGGTCTTTTCCCACAGCGCCTTGTCCAGGATCTGCGGACCCTTGACCTCCAGGTAGCCGTTGTCTCGGTAGACGCGGCGCATGTACTGCTCCACCTCCTGCCAGACCACCCAGCCCTTGGGATGCCAGAACACCGTGCCGGGGCTGTGCTCGTCCAGGTGGAACAGGTCCAGCTCGCGGCCCAGCTTGCGGTGGTCGCGCTTCTCGGCTTCCTCCAGCATCGTCAGGTATTGCTGCAGCTCTTCCTTGGTGGCCCAGGCCGTGCCGTAGATGCGCTGCAGCATCTCGTTGCGGTGGTCCCCTCGCCAATAGGCGCCGGCCACCTTCATGAGCTTGAAGTGCTTGAGCTTGCCCGTGCTGGGCACGTGCGGACCGCGGCAGAGGTCCTCGAACCCGCCTTCACGGTAGAGGCTCACGTCCTCGTTGGCCGGGATGCTGGCGATGATCTCGGCCTTGTAGTGCTCGCCCATGGCCTTGAAGTGGGCCACGGCCTCATCGCGCGGCAACACGCGGCGCTCGACCTTCTCGTCCTTGTTGGCGAGTTCGGCCATGCGCTTCTCGATGGCGGCCAGGTCGTCGGGCGTGAAAGGACGTTTGTACGAAAAATCGTAGTAGAAGCCGTTCTCGATGACCGGGCCGATGGTGACCTGCGCCTCGGGATACAGCTCTTTCACGGCGTAGGCCAGCAGGTGGGCGGTGGAGTGGCGGATCATCTCCAGGCCGTCGGCGTCCTTGGCCGTGACGATCGCGAGCGAGGCGTCGCGATCGATGGTGTAGCTGGTGTCGACCAACCGGCCGTCCACCTTGCCGCCCAGCGCGGCCTTGGCCAGGCCGCTGCCGATGGAGGCCGCGACGTCGGCCACCGTCACCGGTGCGGGAAAGCTGCGTTGCGAACCGTCGGGAAGCGTGATCTGGGGCATGGTGGGTATCCGGAAAACAAAAAAGCGCGGCTGGGGCCGCGCTTTCATGAGGAAGAGGAAAAGGACTCGGGCAGGCGCGAACTGCTGGCCTCAAGAGGCCGCGAAGAAAAACGCCTGAGTTCGCGGTGTCATAACCGACATGCCTTTCTCGCTCTTTCTGGTGGACGGAAACATAGATTGTCCCACAAAGGGCCCTGGCCGTCCCCTGCGGACAGGGCACGGCGTTTGCCGGCAAGACGTCCCATGAATCCCATCACCCTTCTGCGGGTCCAGGGCACCGACGTGGCGGTCCGCCTGAGTGGCGACCGGGGCCAGCCAGCCCTGCTGATGATCCACGGCTTCCCGAGCTCGTCCGGATCGTTCCGGCACGTGATCGACCCGCTCGCGCGCGACTGCTTCGTGATCGCACCCGATCTGCCGGGCTTCGGCCGCTCTTCGCCCATCGAGCCAGCCTCCTTTTCGCGCCTGGCGGACATCGTCGGCGAACTGTTGGAGCGACTCGGGGTGGCCTCTTTCCACCTCTACCTGCACGACCACGGCGCAGCGGTCGGACTCCACCTCGCCACGCGCACGCCGGACCGCATCCGCGGGCTCATCGTCCAGAACGCCAACGCCCATGAGAGCGGCCTGGGACCGCAATGGTTGGCCACCCGGGCCTACTGGAAGGCCCCCTCACCCGAGCGGGAAGCCGAGGCGACCGCGCACCTGAGCTTCAAGGGAACACGCGACCAATATGTGGCCGGCATACCGGACGACCTGGCCGCGCGCATCGACCCGCAACAGTGGGAAAGGGACTGGCGCACCATGAACCTGCCCGGCCGGCTGGCGACGCAGCGCCAGCTGGTGCTGGACTACCGCCACCACGTCGCGCGCTTCGCGGACATCGCCGACTGGCTCGCCCGCTGGCAACCGCCAGCGCTGATGCTGTGGGGCCGGCACGACGCCTTCTTCGCGCTCGAAGAGACCCTCTCGTGGATGAAGGACCTGCCGCGCATGGAAGCGCACATCCTTGATGGCCCGCATTTCCTGCTGGAAACACACGCGGCCGAATGCGCGGCCCTCATGCGCGCCTTCATCGAACGCGTGGAAACACGGCACCGACCGAACCCCTGACCCACCCAACGTGGCCCCGAAGGTCGCGCCGTCAGCGCCCCCTGCCGAAAAGAAGCCCCCCTGGCAGACAGCGGAGCGGCTGGCGGATCGGACCGCCGGGCGGCCGACTGTCCGCCCCCCAGCAAAAAGGCCGCCCCGAAGGGCGGCCCTGTCTCCTCGAGTGTCCTCGCGATCCGTGGATCCGGCTCAGTGGAACTGCTCTTCCTCCGTCGAGCCCGTCAGCGCCTTCACGCTCGACGAACCGCCCTGGATCACCGTGGTCACGTCGTCGAAGTAACCCGCGCCCACCTCCTGCTGGTGCGACACGAAGGTGTAGCCCTGCTCGCGCGCCTTGAATTCGGGCTCCTGCACCATCTCCGTGTAGTGCTTCATGCCTTCGCCGCGGGCGTAGGCGTGGGCGAACTGGAAGGTGTTGAACCAGTTGATGTGGATGCCGGCCAGGGTGATGAACTGGTACTTGTAGCCCAGCGCCGAGAGCTCGTCCTGGAAACGGGCGATGGTCTTGTCGTCCAGGTTCTTCTTCCAGTTGAACGAGGGCGAGCAGTTGTAGCTCAGCAGCTTGCCCGGGCTCTTGGCGTGCACGGCCTGCGCGAATTCGCGCGCGAAGCCCAGGTCGGGCGTGCCGGTCTCGCACCACACCAGGTCGGCGTAGGGCGCGTAGGCCACGCCGCGGCTGATGGCCTGCTCCAGGCCGTTCTTGACGCGGTAGAAGCCTTCCTGGGTGCGCTCGCCGGTGAGGAAGGGCTTGTCGTTGGCGTCGTGGTCGCTGGTGATGAGGTTGGCTGCCTCGGCGTCGGTGCGGGCCAGCACGATGGTGGACACGCCCATCACGTCGGCGGCGAAACGTGCAGCGATCAGTTTTTCGATGGCTTCCTGCGTGGGCACCAGCACCTTGCCGCCCATGTGGCCGCACTTCTTCACGGCGGCCAGCTGGTCCTCGAAGTGCACACCGGCGGCGCCGGCCGCGATCATGTTCTTCATCAGCTCGAAGGCGTTGAGCACGCCGCCGAAGCCGGCTTCCGCGTCGGCCACGATGGGCAGGAAGTAGTCGATGAACTCCTTGCTGCCCGGCTCGATGCCGCGGCCCCACTGGATCTCATCGGCGCGCTTGAAGGTGTTGTTGATGCGTCGGACCATGGTGGGCACCGAGTCGTAGGCGTAGAGCGACTGGTCCGGGTACATGGTTTCGCTGGTGTTGCCGTCGGCCGCCACCTGCCAGCCCGACAGGTAGACCGCCTCCAGCCCCGCCTTGGCCTGCTGCATGGCCTGGCCGGCGGAGATCGCGCCGAAGGCGTTCACGTAGCCCTTCTTGGCGCCGCCGTTGATTTTTTCCCAGAGCTTTTCCGCGCCGCGCTTGGCCAGGGTGTGCTCGATGTGCATGCTGCCGCGCAGGCGCACCACGTCGGTGGCGCTGTAGCCGCGCTTGACGCCTTTCCAGCGCGGGTTCGTCGCCCAGTCTTTCTCCAGGGCTTCGATCTGTTGCGCGCGGCTGAGCTGTTCGGTGAGGGACTGGGGCATGGGGACACTCCTTGGGGGGGTTGATGGGTACCGGGGCGGCGTTCGCGGCAAAGGCGTTGCCGTTGGACATGACTCTAAGTCTTGTAGAAGACTTAAATCGTCTCTTATGTCTTATACAAGACAAAAATTTTCTTCTTATAAATCAATGAAATTTTCATTGATTTTTTCAATACGAAATTCAATTTCCCATATCAAGAAATTTTTCCGCGACGCAGCATTCCACATTTTCTTGATGTGAAAAGCAAATTCCTCATCCCGAAACCCACGCCAGTGGCTGAGGCATGATGCGGACCACCCCGCCCCCGCCCACACTTTTCCCGTGACCTCCCTTCACCGTGCCACGGCCTACGCTTGCCTGGCCCTGAGCATGGCGCTCGTGGGCAGCTATGTGGCGCTGTCCAAGCCCCTGGTGCTGGTGTTTCCGGTGTTCCTGCTGGCCTGGCTGCGCTTCGGCATCGGCGCCCTGGCCATGTGGCGCTGGCTGCGCAAGCCCGCCGACGAGCCCCCCCTGAGCCCGCGCACGCGCGCCCTGCTCTTCCTCGAGTCCTTCCTGGGCAATTTCCTGTTCTCCATCTGCATGCTCTACGGCGTGAGCCTGACCACCGCCGTGGCCGCGGGCGTGGTGATGTCGTCCATTCCCGCCGTGGTGGCGGTGCTCAGCGCCATCTTTCTGCGCGAGCGCATCGGCGCGCGCAGCGCGGCGGGCATCGCCTGCGCGGCCTTGGGCATCGGCCTCTTTTCGCTCGACAAGGGCGCCGGCCCGGCCGTGGGCGGCGCCCAGGCCCTGCTCGGCAACCTGCTCGTGTTCGCAGCGGTGGTGTGCGAGGCGTCCTACGTGGTCATCGGCAAGCGCCTCACCGAGGGCCTGGGACCCAAGCGCATCTCGGCCATCATCAACCTCTGGGGGCTGGCGCTGGTCACGCCCCTGGGCGTGTGGGCCGCGCTGAGCTTCAACTTCGGCGCCGTGGCCCTGCCCACCTGGGGCCTGTTGGTGTTCTACGCGCTGGCGGCCAGTGTGTGGACGGTGTGGCTGTGGATGACCGGGCTCAAGACCGTGCCCGCCTCGCAGGCCGGCGTGTTCACCGTGATGCTGCCCATCAGCGCGGCGCTCATTGGCGTGGTCTTCATGGGCGAACGCCTCAGCGGCCTGCAGCTGCTGGCTTTTGGCATCGCTCTGCTGGGCCTGGTGCTGGCCACACTCCCGAGCCGTACCAAGACCTGACGCCGG
>NZ_MKSS01000399.1:0-41415 GCF_001897365.1 Hydrogenophaga sp. 70-12 | reverse complement strand
CACGGGCATCGCCGCGAGGCCGTGCGCGGCGGCCAGCGCGCGGGCCGGTTCGGCAAAGGCCTCGTCGTGCACCAGCAACACGGGGGCGCTGTCGTTCAGCACGGCGGCCCACTCGGCGGGCGCCAGGCGGTGGTTCAGCGGCACCAGCAGGGCGCCGCGCCGGGCCAGTGCGAACAGCAGGGCGATCTGTGCGGGGTGGTTGAAGCCCAGCCAGGCCACGCGCAGGCCGCGCTCCACCGGCAGGGCTTGCGCCAGCACCCGGGCGCGCTGCGCCAGCGTGGCGTAATCGAGGGACTGCCACTGCGGATCGCCGCCGTCCCAGCGCAGAGCGAGGTGGCGGGGATGGATCTGGGCGCGTTGCGCGAGCAGCGCGTCCAGGGTGTCGGCGGCGGTCGTCGGCATGGACAGGGGCATGGCGGGGGCGGGGATGGTCACCGGGCGGCGGACATGGAGAGCACCATGATTTACCCAACTTTACGTGCAGCGCAAGGCCGGTTCATCCCGCGGGTGCAGCATCGGCCGCTCCGGCAGCCACCGCTACACTGAACCGCATGACGACCGCCCACCTGCTGATGATCGAGGACGACGCCCGGCTGGCCCAGATGGTGCAGGAGTACCTGGGGCAATCGGGCTTCGCGGTGGCCCACGCCGCCGACGGCGAAAGTGGCCTGGAGCAATTGCCGCTGGTGCAACCCGAGTTGGTCATCCTCGATCTGATGCTGCCCGGCATCGACGGCCTGGAGGTGTGCCGGCGCATCCGCTCGCTGAGCACCGCGCAGGCGCGCGTGCCGGTGCTGATGCTCACCGCCAAGGGCGACCCGATGGACCGTGTCATTGGCTTGGAGCTGGGGGCCGACGACTACCTGCCCAAGCCCTTCGAGCCGCGCGAGCTGCTGGCGCGCGTGCGCGCCGTGCTGCGCCGCCGCGCCGAAAACGGGGGCAACGGCGGCAGCCGCGCCACGCCGGTCATGCGCTTCGGTTCGCTGGAGATCGACCGCGACGCGCGCACCGTCACCGTGGCCGACCAGCCGGCGGAGCTCACGTCCTACCAGTTCGATCTGCTCGTGGCCATGGCCGAACGAGCGGGACGCGTGCTCACGCGCGACCAGATCATGGAAGCCGTGCGCGGCCGCGAGCTGGAGGCCTTCGACCGCTCGATCGACGTGCACATCGGGCGCATCCGCGGCGCCATCGAGGCGGACAGCAAGAACCCCAAGCGCATCCTCACAGTGCGCGGCGTGGGCTACGTGTTCGCCAAGCAGCAAGACTGAGCCCGGTGAGCCTGTCGCTGTTCGGCCAACGCCTGTACCTGCGCATCTGGCTGGCGGTGGTGGCCGCCGTGACCGTGCTCACGCTGGTGGTGGGCTGGCTGTGGCAGCAGACCCTGGAGCGTGACCGCGAGGAGCGCGAAGCGCGCGTGATGCGCACCATCATCGTGGAGAACACCGCGGGCGACGTGCTGGGCGATGCGCCCGCGCGGGCCGAGCGCATCCCCGGCGAGGGCTGGCGCTTCGAGGTGATCATGCGGGACGGCGAGAAGCTCTACGTGATGCTGCCGTTCTCCAACCGCGGCGCGCCCTCCAACCCGGGCAGCCGGGCGCCGGCCTGGCTGCTCACGCCCGCCGGCTTCGCCTGGCTGCTCGGCCTGGTGGCCCTGGCGGTGGCGCTGGGGGCCTATCCCATCGTGCGCCGCCTCACCAAGCGCCTGGAGACTTTGCAGAAGGGCGTGGAGCGCTGGGGTGCGGGCGACCTGTCCACGCGCCTGTCGGTGAATGGGCAGGACGAGGTGGCTTTCCTGGCCAAGCGCTTCAACGTGGCGGCCGAGCGTGTGCAGACGCTGCTGCAGTCGCACAAACGCCTGCTGGCCAATGCCTCGCACGAGCTGCGCTCGCCGTTGGCGCGCATCCGCATGGGGCTGGCGCTGATCGGTAGCGACCCCAGCCAGCAGGCCCAGCGCGCCGAGATCGCGCGCAGCATCGACGAGCTGGACCAGCTCATCGATGAGATCCTGCTGGCGAGCCGGCTCGACCTGAGCGATCCCTCGGACCCGGCCGCGCTGGGCCCGGAGGAAGAGGTGGACCTGCTGGGCCTGGCCGCCGAGGAGTGCGCGCGCGCCGGGGCCGAACTCGAGGCCGCGCCGGCCGCGGGCGGGGTGGTGGTGCATGGCCACGCCAAGCTGCTGCGCCGCGTGCTGCGCAATCTGCTGGAGAACGCGCGCCGCTACGGCCGCGGTGCCGGCAAGGCCGATGCCGAGGTGCGGCTGGGTCTGAGCGTGCGCGACAGCGGCCGGTCGCGCACGGCGGTGCTGACGGTGGACGACCACGGGCCGGGCGTGCCGCCCGAGCTGCGCGAGCGCATCTTCGAGCCCTTCTACCGTCTGCCGGGCGCCAGCGAGCGCGAAGGCGGCGTCGGCCTGGGCCTCGCGCTGGTGCGAACGATCGTCGAACGCCATGGGGGCGCGGTGCGCTGCGAGGACCGGCCGGGCGGCGGGGCACGGTTTGTGGTCACGCTGCCGGCCTGAACGGCCGTTCGGTTCCAGGGTGACGCCGCCTGCTTCCCCCAAATTGGGGATGCCATCGGCGTGGGAGACCCGTGAGAATTCGGCAGTTGCTGTCACGACACCCGTTCAGAGCCAAGGTATGTGCGTGCCGCATATCTGACCAGGCCCGAGACACCGGATTGATCAGGTCTCCCAACGACGTCCTCTCGAGGACTTGGCAAAGCCACCGAAAGGTGGCTTTTTTTTGTTCAGGCCGACCCGGTGGGTGCGAGCGGAGCCTGTGGATCGGTGTGCAGCCAATCCACCACCTCGCCCGCCGGCTGGTAGCCCTGCACCGCCTGCTGCAGCAACGCGCGAATGGCGTTGACGTCGTTGGACCGCATGGCGGTGTCCAGGGCCTCCAGCAGGCCCAGCAGCGTGTCGGGGGGGAGCAGCGCTTCCTGGGCGCGCAGGATGCGCGGGTGTTGTGTGGGCAGCGGGTTGTCGCCGATCAACAGTTCCTCGTAGAGCTTCTCACCAGGCCGCAGGCCGGTGATCTGGATCTCGATCTGGCCCCAGGGCTGCTGCTCGTTTTTCACTTGCAGGCCGGAGAGTTCGACCATGCGGTGGGCGAGGTCGACGATGCGCACCGGCTCGCCCATGTCGAGCACGAAGACGTCGCCGCCCTCGGCCATGGCGCCGGCCTGGATGACGAGCTGCGCCGCCTCGGGGATGGTCATGAAGAAGCGCGTGATGTCGGGGTGCGTGACCGTGACGGGCCCGCCGGCGGCGATCTGCCCGCGAAACAGCGGCACCACCGACCCGCTGGAGCCCAGCACATTGCCGAAGCGCACCATGCTGAACACGGTGCGGGCGGCGTGCCGCTCGGCCAAGGCCTGCAGCACCAGCTCGGCCAGGCGCTTGCTGGCGCCCATGATGTTGGTGGGGCGCACGGCCTTGTCGGTGCTGATGAGCACCATGTGGCGCACGCCGGCCTCCAGCGCGGCCTGGGCCGTGACCCAGGTGCCCCAGACGTTGTTGCGCAGGCCCTGCACCGCGTTGTGCTCCACCAGCGGCACGTGCTTGTAGGCGGCGGCGTGGTAGAGCGTGTGCGGCTGCCAGGCCTTGAGGATCTGGCCCATGCGGTCCTCGTCCTGGACGGAAGCCAGCAGCGGAACGACCTCCATGGCGTCGGTGTCCACCCGCTGCATGAGTTCCTGGTGGATGGCGTACAGGGCGTATTCGCTCTGTTCGATGAGCAGCAGGGTGCGAGGCCGCAGCGAGGCGATCTGGCGGCACAACTCGCTGCCGATGCTGCCGCCCGCGCCCGTGACGGCGACCACCTGATCGCGGATCAGCTTGTCCAGCAGGGCGGGGTCGGGCGTCACGGGCTCGCGACCCAGCAGGTCCTCGATGTCGAGCTCGCGCAGGTCGCTGAGGTTGACGCGGCCCGAGGCGAGGTCGGACATGCCGGGCAGGGTGCGCACGTGCAAGGGCAGGGGTCGCAGCGATTCGAGGATCTCGCGCCGGCGCTTCTGCGAGGCCGAGGGCAGGGCCAGCAGCACGTCGGTGGCGCCGATGGTGGTCACCAGTTCGCGCAGCTTGTCCGGCCGGTAGACATTGCGTCCGTCCAGGCTGTTGCCCTGCAGGGCCGGGTCGTCGTCGATGAAGCCGAGCAGCCGGTGTTCGGGGCTGCGCGCCAGCGCGGCGGCCAGCTGTCGGCCGGCGGTGCCGGCACCGTAGATCAGCACGCCGGGCAGCTCCTTGCGCATCAGCACCTTGCGGTACAGGCCGCCCAGCCAGACGCGCACGAACAGGCGGCTGAGGCCGATGAAGATGAACAGCAGCAGGGGCTGGATCACGCCCACCGAGCGCGGCACGCCGGGCACGCCGATGGCGGTGAAGACCGTGGCGTAGAACAGGCCATAGAGCGCCATGGCCTGGCCCAGGCTGAGCATGGCGTTCCAGCCGGCGTAGCGGAAGATGGCGCGGTACAGGCCGAAGCGGGCGAAGAGGGGGATGGCCATTGGCACCGAGCCGATCACGGCCCAGAGGTAAGGCATCTCCAGGCGCAGCCAGACCTCCAGCCGCAGGTACAGGGCGACCCAGACGGCGAGCACGCACAAGGCCACGTCGACGGCCACCGCGAACGCCCGCTTCAGCATCCGCGGCATGTGCAGCAAGGCGCCGGCCAGGCCCTCGTCGGCGTGGCCGCTCGATCGGGGTTGCACGTCGTTCATGAACGGCCCTCGCCCGGGGCGACGATGGTGTCGTCGGGCAGGTGCACCCCATAGCCGAGGGCGGCGCCGGCTTGCAGCCAGGCGCGCTCGCCGATGGTGCTGCCGCCGGCCATGGTGGCATTGGCGCCGAGGTGGCCGAAATTCGCGACCTGCGCGTGGTGGTCGACCACGGCGCCGACGTTCACGATGGCGCCTTCGCCCAGTCGGGCCTGCGTGCCGAGCACGGCGCAGGCCATGAGCGCCGTTCCGGCGCCCAACACGGCGCTGGGCGAGGCGAAGGCGCGGGGGTGCACGAGCGTGGCCAGTTCGAGCCCGGCCGCGCGCGCGCACGCGCAGAGCGTCTGGCGGGTGCGGTTGTGGCCGATGGCCACATGCACCGAGGGGACGCCGCGGGCGGGCAATTGCTCGAGCAGGGCCGTCGGGCCCCAGACGGGTACGCCCATCACGTCCGTGCCGGCGGGCTGTTGGTCATCGAGGAAGGCCTGGACGTCGTAGCGGCCGTCCAGGCGCACGAGCTCGAGCACGCTGCGGCCATGGCCGCCGGCTCCAACGATGACGAGCGGCATCGGCTGGCTCATTCGACCTTGTCTCCCTGGGTGTCCGATGGGTCAGTGCTGCACGCCCTCGCGCCGCAGCACCTTCACGGCCGTGAGCCAGAGGATGCGCAGATCGAAGACCAAGCTCCGGCGCCGAAGATACTCGATATCCAGGGCGACCTTCTGTGGAATGGGCAGCTCGTCGCGGCCATTGATTTGCGCCCACCCGGTGAGCCCGGGAACGAGTTCGTGCACGCCCGCTTCGGTGCGCAGGGCAATCAGGTCGTCCTGGTTGAACAGCGCTGGCCGCGGGCCGACAAAGCTCATGTCGCCCTTGAGGATGCTCCAGAGTTGCGGCAGCTCGTCCAGGCTGGTCTTGCGCAGGAAGGGGCCGATGGGCGTCAGCCAGCGCGCCGGGTCGTCGAGCAGATGGGTGGCCACCGCAGGGGTGTCGGTGCGCATGCTGCGGAACTTGGGCATGCGAAAGAGGCGGTTGCGTCGGCCCACGCGGTCGCTCCAGTAGAGCGCGGGGCCGGGGGAGGTGAGGCGCACCGCGAGCGCGATGAACGCGACGGGCAGCAGCAGCAGCAGCGCCGCCGGTACGCCCAGCGCAAGGTCGAACAATCGCTTGCTCATGTTGGCAGCCCCATTGCGGCGCGGCGAAGGCCCTCGTCTACCGATACGGGAGGCGCCCACCCCAGGGTGTTGCGGGTGTGCGCGATGTCGACCTGCAGGCTGCCCAGCAGCCGCTGGGCCACGGCGCGTCGGCCCACGAGCGCTGCGCCGATTCCCAGCAGCGAGACCGGCACCGGCAGCAGGCGTGCGGGGCGACCCAGGGCCTGGCCCATGCGCTTGAGCAGCTCGGCCGTGGACAGATCCTCGCCATCGCTGGCCAGGAAGGTCTGGCCGGCCGCTGCGGGATGGTGGATGCAATGCGCCAGCAGGTCCACCAGATTGTCCAGCGCGACCAAGCTTCGGCGGTTCGCCGTCACGTCGCCCAGCGGCAGCGGCCAGCCGCTTCGCACAGCGCGCATGAGGGCCGCGAAATTGGCCTTTACGCCAGGGCCATACACCAGGGGTGGTCGAACTATCACGATTTCCATGCCGCTGGAGGCACCCAGTTCGCGCAAGCCGTCTTCTGCCTCGCGCTTGGATACGCCGTAAGGATCGAGCGGGGCCGGCACATCGTCGAATCGGAAGGCGCCTCCCGGGGGCGTCTGTTCACCATTGACTTTGATGCTGCTGACAAAGACGAAGCGCCGTACGCCGACGGCCGCCGCTTGGCGGGCCAAGTTCAGGGTGCCGGCGGTGTTGGCCAGGCGAAAGGCCGCCAGAGGATCGGCGGCCTGTTCGTCCATCACATGCACGCGCGCAGCCAAATGAACGACGGCGCGCTTGTGGACCAGGCAGCCGGACCAGTCCTGGTCGGGCGTCAACTCCATGGCTGCGATGGGCGTGCCCGACGCGAGCTGGCCAGATCGACGCGCTGTACCCAGCACCCGATGGCCATCGTGCCGCAGTCGTGCGTCCAGCGTCTGTCCAACAAATCCGGTCGCTCCAGTCAGCAGAATGTCACCCGGGGCGGTGTTCATGGGAGCGCGGGCTTGGACCAAACGGTTCGGTTCACGTAGTCCACGTAGCTGAGCACGACCCGCAGCACCTGGGTGGACACGGCCGGCGTTTCGTAGTCGCTGACCGGGCGCGCTGGTCCGGCGGGGTCGCTGGTCACGACCCGGATGGCGTCCAGGACGCGCTCGCGCTTGAGCCCGGACATGATCAACACGCCGGCGTCCATGCCCTCGGGTCGCTCGTGCGCGTTGCGGATGGTGATGGCCGGAAAGCCCAGCAGAGCGCTCTCTTCGGTGATGGTGCCGCTGTCAGAGATGGTGCAGCGTGCTCGCGTCTGCAGGTGGATGTAGTCGTTGAAACCGAAGGGTTTGAGGAACTGGATCTTCGGATGGTGTTGGCGCGTGCCCATCGCATCCAGACGTTTGCGCGTTCGGGGGTGCACCGACACCACCACCGGCAGGCCGAAGCTGTCGGCAATGCCGTTCAGTGTGTCAAGCAGGTCATCCAGGTTGGCCTCGCTGTCGACGTTTTCCTCGCGGTGGGTGCTGACAATGAAGTACTGGCCGGCTTCCAGGTTCAAGCGCTCGAGCACGGTGGATCGTTCGATGCCGTCGCGGTAGTGGTCCAGCACCTCGCGCATGTGGGAGCCCGTCTTGATGATGGTTTCCGGCCGAATGCCCTCGGCGATCAGGTAGCGGCGCGCGTGCTCGGTCAGGACCAGGTTGATGTCGCTCAGGTGGTCCAGAACCTTGCGGTTCAACTCTTCGGGCACGCGCTGATCAAAGCAGCGGTTGCCCGCTTCCATGTGGAACACGGGGATTTTTCGCCGCTTGGCCGAGATCACCGAGAGGCAGGAATTGGTGTCGCCATACAGCAGCACGGCATCGGGCTGTTCCTGCGCCATGACGGCATCTGCGCGCTCGATCACTCGGGCGATGGTCTGGGCGGCGTTCTCGCCAGCGGCGTCGAGGAAGTGGTCCGGCTTGCGAATGCCGAGGTCGTCGAAGAAGACCTGGTTGAGCTCGTAGTCGAAGTTCTGTCCGGTGTGCACCAGCACATGCCGGGTGTGCGCGTCAAAAGCGGCGATGACGCGCGACATCTTGATCAGCTCGGGGCGCGTGCCCACGATGGTCATGACCTTAAGCACGCAGCCGCTCCTGGATGTAGTTCAGCTTCATCAGCAGTTGTTTGACGCCGGGGATATCGAGCCGCTCCGCGTTGTGCGAGGTGTAGTCTTCCAGTGCGGACACACGGGTTTCGCCCTCGACGAAGTACTTGTTGTAGTTGAGATCGCGGTCGTCCGAGGGAACGCGGTAGTAGCGACCCATGTCTTGCGCCTTGCCCATTTCCTCGCGCGACAGCAGCGACTCATAGAGTTTTTCGCCGTGACGGGTGCCGATGATTCGCACAGCCGCCGGGCTCTTGAACAGTTCGAGCAGCGCCTGGGCCAGGTCGCCCACCGTGGACGCTGGGGCCTTCTGAACAAAGATGTCGCCTTGGCTGCCGTGCTGGAACGCGTGCAGCACCAGGTCGACAGAATCCTCCAGCGACATCAGGAAGCGCGTCATGGCGGGATCGGTGACGGTGAGGTCTTGGCCGGCCTTGATTTGGTCGATGAACAGGGGAATCACCGACCCGCGCGAGGCCATGACGTTGCCGTAGCGCGTGGCGCAGAGCACGGTTTCGTCGGGGCCGCGCATGCGCGACTTGGCCACCATCAGTTTTTCCATCATGGCCTTGGAGATGCCCATGGCGTTGATGGGGTACACGGCCTTGTCGGTGCTCAGCACGACGACGCGGCGTACCCCGGCCGCGATGGCGGCGTTCATGACGTTCTCGGCACCCAGCACGTTGGTGCGCACCGCTTCCATGGGATAGAACTCGCAGGACGGCACCTGCTTCAGCGCGGCCGCGTGGAAGACGAAGTCCACGCCATGCATGGCCTGGTGCACGCTGTCGTAGTCGCGCACGTCGCCGATATAGAACTTCAGCTTGGGGTGCGACAGCGCGATGCGCATGTCTTCCTGCTTCTTCTCATCGCGGCTGAAGATGCGGATCTCGCGCACATCGGTGTCGAGGAATCGTTGCAGCACCGCGTTGCCAAAGGAACCGGTGCCACCGGTGATCATCAGGACGCCATTGGAGAACATGTCGAATCAGGTATGAGAGTGGAATTGGCGCATGCCGGCGATCAACGCCGGCCAGTCGGGTGCAACGTAGCCGGTGGCCATCTGGAACTTCGACGCGTCGAGTGAGCGGTCGATCACCAGCGAGGCGTCGGGCACGATCTCGATCTGGCGGCCATAGGCGGACGCTACGAGCGCCAGAAGGTCGGCCTTGGCGATGGCCCGCGTGGCCACGTGGTAGAGCCCGTGCAGGTCGGGGCGCGGCAGCACGTGGTCGCGCACGACGCGCGCCAGCTCCACGGTGGGCAGGCCCGAGAAGATGGCACGGGTGAAGCCCTTGACGCTGCCCGACTGGGACAGGAACCAGCCGACCAGCCCGTTGGCGCCACCCTCCAGCTCCTCGCCAATGATGGAGGTGCGCAAAGTGATGGTGTGGGGGTAGTCGACCTCGCCCAGATGCTTCGAGCGCCCGTACAGATCGGTAGCGTCGGCCGTGTCGGTCTCCACATAGTGGCCGCGCTGGCCGGAGAAGACGCAGTCGGTGCTGACGTGGATCAGCCGAGCCTTGGCGACGTCGCACAGGCGGGCGAGCCGGTGCGGCAGCAGAGCGTTGATGGGCAGCGCGGCCAGCGGATCATTGGCCGCCGCCAATTGCTTGATGAGGCCGATGCAATTGATGACCACGTCCGGACGCACGCGCGCGAAAATCTGGCTCAGCGTGTCGGCGTTCTCCACGTCCACTCCACTGACCAGGCGATCGGCCAGCGCGGGCGGAAAGTGCCGCCGAGCCCCGCTCGAGCGCACGGTGGCCCAGGTTTGCAGGCCGGCGGTCTGTGACAGCAGGTGGAACATGGCATGGCCGAGCATGCCCGTGCCGCCCAGGATCAGTACGTTCACCGGGAGGTCTCCTGCGGGGGGGCGGTGTGTTGCATGGTCAGTTGTTTCAGGTGCTCGATCAGCTTGTCCGTGAGTGTCGGCAGGCTGAAATGCGCGGCCGCGTAACGGCTGGCATTGTCTCCCATTGCCGCACGGCGCCTGTCATCCAGCGCGTGCATGGTCTGCACGGCCTCGGCCAGTGCCGCGGCGTCGCCGGCCGGGCAGTCAAGACCGGCATCGGCCTCGCGCACCAGACGCGCACCTTCGCCGTTGATGGCCGCGATGATGGGGCGGCCAGCGGCCAGGTAGGCCTGCAGCTTGCTCGGCACGGTGTAGGCGAAGATGGGTTCGTCGCGCAGGGTCAGCAGCACCGCCGAGGCGGCCGCCAACAGGATGGGCATGTCGGCTGGCGCGAAGCGCCCCGGCAGCACCAGGTTGCGCAGGCCGTGTTCATGCATCTGTTGCGCCAGCCAATCGGACAGGCTGCCGCTGCCGATCAGGTAGAGGCGCACCGGGGAGCCGGCGGCCTGCAGCCGGCGTGCCGCGTCCACGACGGTATCCAGCGCCTGCGCGGTGCCCAGGTTGCCGGCGAAGGCGATGGAGAAGCCCTGGGCCATCTCGCTGGCCAGCTGGCGCGCCGCTTCGCTGGCCTGGGCCTCGAGGCCTTCCCCGGTCCAGGCGTTCGGGTAGTAGTGGATGCGTGCAGGCTCTGGCGCGATGGCAGCGATCGGTTCGCGGAATGCTTCCGAGGGGATGAGGATGCTGTCGGTGTGCCGGTAAATGAAGCGCACGACCTGGCGTATGGCCGACAGCACGCGCTGATTGCGAATGAAGCCCGTGGCGGACAGGCTTTCGGGCCAGAGATCCTGCACCCACACCGCCAGTGGCGCCCGCTTCAGCCAGGCGATGGCTATGGCCGGCAGGGCCTGCAGCAGCGGCGAGGGCGCATACACCAGCACCGCGTCGAACGACCGGCCACGCAAGGCCCAGGGGCCCAACAGGCCGGCCGAGAGAATGAATGACAGGTAGTTCAGGGCCAGACGCGCGGCGCCTCTTCCGCGTGGCGCCAGCGGCACGCGCAGTATCTCGACATCACCCCACTTTTCGCGTGTCAGCCGGGTGGCCCGATAGCCCGCGAAGACGCGGCCCTCGGGGTAGTTGGGCTGGCCCGTCAAGACGGTCACCTTCACACCCCGTTGGGCCAGCGACTGCGCCAGCGCATTGATGCCAAACACCTCGGGCCAAGCGTACTGGCTGAAGATAAGCAACCTCATGCCTGTGTCGCCATTGGCTTCTTTGGGTCCACAACAGGGTGTTTCAGGCGCGAGATCAGCAAGCCCCAAATAAAGAACGTGATGATGCCGGGATACGGCTGGCGCATGCCAACCTTTAGCATGTTCTCGAAAAGCAAAAGGTAAAGAGCCGCCATCGCGGTGCCCAGCAGCACGGGGGAGTCCCACACCGCGCTCCGTTGTCGCCATAACCAGCCGAGTGTCCCGAGCAGCAGCACAATCAAGGGCAGCATGGCGATGAAGCCGAAGTTGTACAACGCGTCGAGCCAGTAGTTGTGCGCGCTCGGGTGTAGCACACGGTCGGGCGGCGTCGCATGCCCCAGCAGAAACGCCCTCGGTGTTTCAACGATGCCCGCCGCATAGAAACGCCAGTGCGTCATGCGGGTTGCGCCAGCCGCGGGCGATGTCGTCTCCGCTCTTTCAAGGTACGGCGCCAACTTGTTGTGCCATTGCAGGGTATCCCGAGGCCCGTTTTCGTCGCTCAACGACCGCGACAGCACGCCCGTTTCGGACAAAGCGATGTAAGCCACTGCGACCACTGCGGCAAGGCCCATGGCTACGCCAGCGCGGCGGCCGATGCGAACCCGCCGTAGGTGCGTTAGCGCAAAACACAACAGGCAAACCGCGGTGCCTAGCACCGCGCCCCAGGAAAGCGAAGCCACGACATAGACCATCGCTACGGGCAGCAAGATCGCCAACCCGACACGGTACTTGAGGCTGGCACCCCACAAAGATTGGCTTGTCATCATCAACAGCGCGATGATGACCATGGGGACGTACTGAAGGTGCTGGTAAATGCTGAAGAAAAACACCTTCGGGTGCAGCAGCGTGTAGCCCTGAAGCCAGGTGGCAAGCAGTTGGGCGGGCAGGATCAGCAGCAACACCCACAGCGCGGTGCGTTCAAACACGGTGGCCGGTGTACAGGCGCCAAACATCTGACCGAGGACCAGGCCAAACATCGGCAGGAGAAACTGGGCCAGCAGAATCAGCTTGGCCCCCTGTTGCGCGGGATTGCCTTGCGCGACCGTGAGGGAGGTGGTCACGAAAAGCAGTGCCGTAAAGAACAGCACGGCCATGCTGGTGCGTGCGGCGGTGTACTTGCCCAGCAGCGCGATGCCCGAAAACAGGGCCAGGATTGACAAGGGCAGCGGCAGTTTGAGGATGCTTCCGCCGGCATCGAACACGAACGCCGGGTCCCGGAACAAGCCGCCTTTGATCTGAACGAAGACGGGGACGAGCAGCAGGAACGCAATACACCATGGGACGATGCGCGATTGCGTCAAGGAGGCGCTTCGCTGCCGCAAGCCCACGCCAGCAAGGAACGCCAGGCTGAGGCATCCGCTCAATCCATACAAGCCCGCGAGCGCACCGGGTCCCAGGACGTAGAAGAGGAACGGGACGCAAGTGGCGATCAGCACATTGGCCAGCAGGTCGGGGCCGAAGACGTCATCGCCGCCAGCTTGCTGGATGAGGCGGGTCCGAATGGCCGCTGCCACGCTCATGAGTGCCCCACCCGCGATCGATAGGCCCACGGTGATCCAGAACAGGGGCGCACGGCCCATGGCGTTCAACCACGCAGGTTGCATCCACGCGACTGTGCTCAAACCCAGGCCCGCCAGCAGCATGGTGGTCGGAACCAGCAGCAGCCACTTGGGCAGCTTGTTGCTGCCATAGCGATGGGCCAGGGTGGGTGCCAAGGCCTGCCCGTAGATGGTCGGAATCAGGCCACCGATGGCGAAGGCGGTGAAGAGGTCGCCCGCCGCCGCCTTGCCGGCGAGCAACACGATCGAGATACGAAAGACATAGACGCTGGTGCCGATGATGGCCGTGGAGCCAAAGTGGGGCAGCAGAGTCTTCAGCGAGAAGCGCTCCCCGTCTTTGCTGAGGGACAGCTGCGCCTGGCGTGTCGCGAGGAGCGGAGCAAGGGCCCAAGGCAATGCGCAGAGCGCGAGGCTCCAGTCAAGAACGAGTGGCAGCAGGCACAGCATGAACGCGCCGGACTCCGCCATGATGGTTTGGCCGGGGATGGCGAACCGATGCTTCTGCTCGTGGCGTGCCAGGCCGATCTCGCCGAACCACTCCGATGCCCGCCGAAGGATGAGCACGACGGCCAGTGCAGCGCTTGCATCGCCGACCCCAACGCTGAGCACATAGGCTGTGGCGGACAGAGGCACAAGCAGCCACAGACGCGTTCTTAGCAAGCGCGCCGCTGCCGACCCGGAACCATCGGCAAGAATCAGGTTGCGCGCGTTGGCGGAAAACGCATAGAAGAGCGCAAGCGTGGCGCCTTGGACAAGGCCGATGTTGGCAGCGATCTCCGAGTGGCCGGCGACGCCGAACACCAGGAGCAGTGCCGTCATCGAAAACGAATTCAGCAAGGCGGCCATCGGAAAGATGAGCAGCGCACGTCGCGGTGCGTTGCCAGCGGTGGGTTTACCAGCAGACTCCATCGTGTTGATTGGTTAGCGAGAGACGTGAGGCGGTTGCATCCAACGCCGCGCCATCCAGTCCGCCACGGCAATAAGCAGCACGTTCAGCAATACCGTGCCAAAGAGCAGGTGGGATTGACTTGGAACATAGCCAAAACTCGCGTACCGAAAGGCCACGACCTGGGCCAGCAAGGAGCACAGCACCCAGTTTTGACCAGCCAACCGATACGACAGGAACTCGAACAGCGCAGCCACCAGTCCGAGCAGAAAAAGCCCGGCGAACAAGAAGGCCATCGAGCCGGGGTAGTAAAAGAACGCGATGACGCCGGGAAGGGATACGAAATGGTGCTTGGTCTTGTCGATCGCCGGCTCGTTATAGGGTGAATCGATGAAGTAGCGGTCGAAGAGACTGAGCTGGCCCTCTTGAAATTTTTCTTGCCATGCTTCCTTCCATAGGGACCAGCCCAGTCGCTGGGAAGAGGACACGGCCATCACGCCCTCAATGCCAACCCACCGATCAATGAACAGAGGCCCTGTCATCTTCTTCGCGCTTTCGGCAAAGTCCTTGGCGTCGTAGGCGAGCGTGGGCGTTGAGGACTTCGCCGTGGGAAGCTCGTAAATTTCCCCCAACACGCTGCTGGCGCGCAGGTAGTTGACGCTGAGCACGGACGCCGCAAACAAGGCCGCGAATGTGATCGACGCCACGGCCACGGTGCGCAGCGGCAGGCGCAGGTTCATGCCCAGCACGGTGCGCAGGCCGCCGAGCCCTAGGGCGGCGGAATTGAGGACCATGCCGCGGCTGAGCAGAGAGACATTGGACGTAAAGCACTCCATCAAAGGCGGGAAGATCGCCACCATGGACACGTTTCGCTGAAGTTCAATCTCAAACCGGATGATCAGCGCCGCCATCGAGGACAAGCCGAATTGCAGCAACCACTTGTAGATGCCGTTTAAACCAAACGGCAGCACCGTTTGCGTCACCATACCCCTCTGGTAGATGCCCAGCACGATGTTGCTGACACCAACGCCGAGCACCAGTACCACGAACAGCGCAATGCAAGTCTTTCGGTAGGTCCGGTAGAGTTCGAACAGCCCCTGACCAGTGCATGAAAGTGGTGTCGCGGGGTAATGAAAGAACCGCTGCCTGACGAAGCTGGCCAACAGCAGACCACCAAAACCCCACGAGGCCACCGTCAGGGCATGATCAAATGCGGCGCCCGAACCGTCAAAGGCGCCGACCGATTCATGAAACTGACCCGCGGTGAAAGCCACGCGCAGCGACAGCTTCAGCCAAAAGCCCAGCCACAGGAAGATGCCGATGAAGGTGTCGAAATAGATGGCCTGGCGACGAAACCCGATGAATAGCAGCGCGTTTGCTGTCAGCGTGAACACCGCGTAGACGATCCAGTGGCCCTCGTAGTGGGTACCTGCCACAAGAGCCAGCCCCAGGCAGGCCAGGGCGAACAACGAGGCAAAAATTCGGATCATGGGTATTCAGGCTCCCGACACGGTGCAGCGCAAATGCGCTCCCTGGCGCTGTCTTCGGCCGAGATGAGGACGGATTTTACGTGGGGGGTCACTTGCTGGCGGACTGCGGCGGCGTGGTTGCGCCTATGACCTCGCTCAAGAAGGCCGCGCCGGACAACACGGGCCGCGGCGCCTGGTTCTGCCGCAAAAAGCGGCTCACGGCGCGCGCGATGGACAAAGGTGAGTTGGGGTCGAACGACTCGGCGGGTGTGACTACGTCGCGCACGTAGTCTTTCTCGGATGCGAGGATGGGCAGACCCCGTTGCGCCGCTTCAATGAGCGGAAGCCCGAACGATTCCAGCGTCGATGGGTAGATCAATGCGCGCGATCGCTGGTAACAACGCGCCATGTCGGCGGGGGCCACTGTGCCGAGGTTGGTGATCCTCAGGCCATGGCGCTCTTGCGCTTGTTGCAGATGGTGGAGCAGCGCCGTGTGTTTTTTGGGGTCCAGCGTCAGGCACAGAGAGGGGAACGCGCCCTGTGTTCCAAGCAAGGTCCACGCATCAATTAACTGACGGTGGTTCTTGTGAGGCTCGCCAGAGGCCACATAGATGAAGTCAAATTCAGGCGGCTCGACCCGGCCGGGGTCGGGCGTCGATGGGGTTTCGGTCGGGATGAACGGGAACACGCGAGCCACAACGCCGGTTTCACGCTGGAGTTCATCCGCCATGGACGCGGTCTGTACGTAGACCTGCATCGCTGCTGTGTCCAGGCGCTGAGAAAACCAGTATCTCTCCAGCCTGATGCGCCAGCGATCCCGCCAAGCAAATGCGCGCAAGTCCCGTTGTCCAAAGAGGTAGCGGTTCTGCAGAAACACGACCACCCGCCCCTTATTGCAAAACAAGGGGGGCAGGTTGCCAAAACACAGCACCGTGTCGCCGGGCTGACTGAGCCGCCGGACGCGCCTTTCGGCGTTCCATCGCCCCAGCAAAGTGGGCCGAAAGCGCTCGAGGACGAGATTCGGCGGCAGGCTCGAGGTGTCTAGCCGCGCATCAAGCAACGCAATGCTGTCCTGCGCGGCGGCGGCGTTCAGCACGGACAGCAGCAAGGTGCGTCCGCCGCCATGATGAACGTTGGGCGCGTGAACGATCAGCGTCACGCGGTCTCCTTGGGCCTGGCAAGGACCAGCAGGGTTTCCCCCCCCATCAGGCGCGCGCCCAGGTCGTGATTGATGGCGTAGACCGCCCGACGCAGCAGGCCCGCGAGCCGGGTTTTGAACGATCGGCGGGGGGCATTGAGCGAAGCGCCGGTGTAGCGGGCCTCCACGACTTCGTAGCCGCATTCCTCGAGCATGGCCAGGGCCAGCCCGCGCGTGAAGTAGTGCAGGTGACCGACTTTGCGGCGCACGTGCAACAGGGGGCGCTCGCGCAGCACGCTGATGGCCGAGAGGTCAAGCGGGATGTGGAACACGGTCCACGCAGTTCGCTCGCGCAGGCCCGCGAGAAAGGCGAAGGGATCTCCCAGGTGCTCGAGCACGTCGAGCATCAACGTCAGTTCGGGCGTAGGGCCGTCGCTGGACAGGTAGTCACCCAGGGTGAAGCGGATGCCATCGGCTCGGCGCTGCTCCCACAGCGCGGGCAAACCGGGGGCGATGTCGAAACCCTGCAGATCGGCCTGCGGCAGTTGGGCGCGCAGCGCAGACAGCACGCCGCCCGCGCCGCAGCCCACCTCGACCACGCTGGCCGGCGCCAGGCCGTGGCGCGCCAGCAAGGCGAGGACCTGCTGGGCCTTCCAGGGCGAATCGGCGCTGTCCCAGTCGGGGTTCTGCTGCGCGTAGTCGCCTTCGGTGTAGCGGCGGGTGACGGGGTCGTGGCTCATGGGTTTCGGGCGGAGAGGCCGGAGCGCAGGACCCACAACAATCGGTGACCTGCGCGATTGAACAAGGCATTGCTTAGCAGGCGCAGCGCCCGCACGGACAGCACGCGCGACCAGGACTGGGACCATGCCGCACGCACGGAGCGGGCCGCCGCGCCCCAGCGGCCCGCTCGCAAATGCAGTTGCGCGCTGATGAGGTGCGCATGGGCCAGCGCTTGCGCTCCCTGGGCCACGATGTCTGGCGCTACGCCCGGCGTGCGCAGCAGGCTCTCGATGATGGCGACGGGCTCGGCGGCGCGTTGTGGCGTGGTGGGCGCGAACGACTGGGAATGGTCATGCACCCGGAAGCCAGCCAGCGGCCGCTCGACGTGAACGAAGCGCCCCCGCAGCCCCAGGCGCAGCCAGAAATCGTAGTCGGGCATCTGCCGCAGGGCGGGATTCCACGGGCCGGTCGCCTCATAGGCATCCCGGCGGAAGAAGGCGCCCGGTCCGGGCGGGCATACCACGTCGACGAACATGGCACGGTAGTCGTAGGGAGGTGCCTTCACCTGCCGCACGGGGCGCGACTGCGGGTCGAGCAGGTGGTAGTCGCAGTAGGTCGCCACGGCCTGCGGGTCGGCCTGCAAGGCGGCCACCGCGGCGCTCACCGCGCCCGGGGCCAGCGTGTCG
Source organism: Hydrogenophaga sp. 70-12 (assembly GCF_001897365.1). Lineage (NCBI taxonomy): Bacteria > Pseudomonadati > Pseudomonadota > Betaproteobacteria > Burkholderiales > Comamonadaceae > Hydrogenophaga > Hydrogenophaga sp. 70-12. The sequence continues at coordinate 23,857 of NZ_MKSS01000399.1, read as the reverse complement.
TCGGCGCTCAGGTAGCCGAGGATGGAGCCTTTGGCCATGGCCCAGCCCTTTTCCAGCGTGCGCGCCTGCCCCATGTTGGCGTGCCGTTCGCGCACGAAGTCGCCGTCCATGCGCGCCAGCACCTCTGGCGTATGGTCGGTCGATCCGTCATCCAGCACGATCAACTCCAGCGGCGCGTGATCCTGCGCCAGCACGCTGCGGATCGCCTCGGCCAGGTAGTTGCCGTGGTTGTAGGCAGGGATGACGATGGATACCAATGGGGCGGACTGACTCACTTCGGGGCTCCGTGTGGCAAGACCTTCCATTCGCCAGGACGGGTTTCGACGCATTGTGGCGGCTGTGCCGTCACGGCCGGCGGCAAGCGATACACCACGACATTGCCGTATTCGACGACGTGGTGCACGGGGGCCTGCGCTTGCAGCAGGCGGCCGAGCAACTCGCCGTGGGAGTCGCGCTCCACCACGATGTATCGAAAGCCGCCCGCCTGCAGGGCCGCCAGCACGTCGTTGGCCTTGCGCACGCCCTCCTTTTCGGCCCGGCTGGCCTGGCATTGCAGCTGGTCTGGACGCAGCCAGTAGCCGTAGTAGGCGGCCAAGAACACACGCTCGCCGGGCTGGCCCTCGGTGGCCAGGGCGGATAAGGGTTTGCAGGACTCGCTGGCTTTGAGGCAGCGCTCGGCTCGGTGGGTCAGCAGCAGGTAAAGATTGTGCGGGCCCGAGCGGACCTTGCTGACGGTGAAATAGAGTGCCAACGCCAGCAGGCCCAAGGCGCCCAGGCGCAGCCACCAACGCCGATCGGCCAGCGCCGCCTCCGCAGTCAGCGACGCCAGGGGCGCGAACAACAGGAGCGTGGCGAGTATGTAGCGCGGCGCGAGCACCGAGGGCCGTATGAGCGCCCAGGCCAGGGTGGACAGCAGGGCGGCCAGGGTCACGGCGATCACGGGGCTGTCGAGCAATGGCTCATCGCTGGCGCGGCGCCGGCGCACGAACCAGGTCAGTGCGGGCAGGCCCAACAACAGCAGGGAGACGCCTCCGCCCTGCATGGGGTAGTCGCCGAACACCAGCGCGTAGGGATAGGTCAGCAGGATTTCTCGAGTGACCTCGGGGCTATGCCACACCTGATTCAACCAAGCGCCTGCTTCGCCCATGCCCAGGAAGGGCGCCAGGGGTGCGCCGTACAACACCCCGTTCTTGAGGCATTGGGGCAGCCAGGCCAGCGCCGCCCAGGCACCCAGCACGAGGTCGGTGCGCAAGAGGCCGCGGGTGTCATAGGCCCGTTCCTGCCCGCGGTGCTGCCACATCAGCAGCACCAGCATGGCCACACCCAAGCTCAGCACGTACGAGAACTTGGCGACGGTCGCGCTGCCGGCCATCAAACCGGCCCAGGCCAGGGCGCCTGTGCGCCCATTCGCCGGTGTGTCGCTCAGCAGCCAGTACAGGGCAGCCAGGCCGAAGGCAGCACCGAACAGATCCACCTTGCCGTCGAACACGTACAGCGTGAAGCTTGACGAGGAAATCAGGATGGTCCAGGCCATCCAGCGCGCCACCAGGCCACCGCCGCAGCGGCGCACGATGCCCGAGAGGAACACCCCGCAGGCCAGCGCCACCGGCCAGACGAAGAACTTGGCGGCGGCCGTGCCTTGCCAACGCATCAGCACGGCATAGTGCAACTCTGCTGGCAGGCCGATGCTGGAGAAGGGCTCGTAGGTGCCGCGCATGGGTTCGAGCACGCCGCTGCTGGCCATGATCTGCGCGTAGGCGAGGTAGAAGGCCTCGGCGTCGCCCGTGGGCGGCATGGTGAGTGCCGCCAGTGCCAGGCACAAGAAGAACAGCACCACCACCGCGGCCAGGCCGCGCATCGGCCAGTTGAGGCGCCAGACGCTGTCCCAGGCCTCGCGCAGCATCGCTTGGGCTGGTGCGAGGCGCGGGCGGCTGAGGAACAAGGCCAGCCAGCCCAGGGCCAGCGCGACACCGACCGGCACGGGTCGCAACTGGCCCATGAGACCCAGCACGGTGAACACCGCATTGAAGGCCATCAAACCCGCCAGGAACTGCGTGGCCAGGTCCACCCACGCGTCCGAGGTTTGGGTCGCTGGCCGTGCGGGACCAAGCCGGCCCAAGGCCCATTGCACGGCCCGACCCGCCCCTACGCAGGCCAGGGCGTGCGCGGTGGTGACCGGCACCGCCAGCAGCAGCGTGGCCAGGGTGACGGTGGGGTGGGCGCTCATGGTTTGTCCTCGGGGAGGCGCTCGGACGCAAGGTCCGGCGCTTCGACGTCGCGCGGCGACGCCACGGCCGGTCGCGCCAGGAAGCACAGCGCGCCGATCAGCGAAGACCCGAGCAAGGTCACCAGGTGCAGCAGCACGACGAAAGCCAAAGCCTGGGGGCCGTGCACCTGCAGCATCCCCAAGGCCGCCACGCCAAAGAACTCGTAGGTGCCCACGAAGCCGGGGGACGCCGGCACCATGGTGCCAATGGCGATCAGCAGCAGCACGAACAAGGCGTTGCCGGGTGCCAGGTCGAGACCCAGCGCGCGCGCGGTAAGCCACACCAGGGAGACCTCCAGGGTCCAGATGGCCAGTGTGAGCAGCAGGAAGCCAACGAAGCGCCCTGGGCGAAAGCCGCCCGCGATGCCCGCCAGCGCGGATTGCAGGATCTCGCGGGCGCGCCCCGCGGCGCGGTCGGGCAGGCGCCGCAGCAGCCGCGCGTGCAACCAAGGCAGGAAGCGTTCGCCCATGGTGTGAGCGGCCGTGAGTGCGGCGATGGCCGTGGCGGTGATCGCGGCCACCACCACGCCGGCCTGCTTGAGCCAGGCCGGGATCGCGGGGTAGGACAGCAAAACCAGCGACAGCAGCGCCAGCATGAACGCCAGGTCGACGGTGCGTTCAACGACCAGGGTGGCAAACACCTTGGTTCGCGACATCCGCTCGGTGCGGCCGAGCTCCAGCGCGCGGGCCAGGTCGCCAGCGCGCGCCGGCAGCACGTTGTTGAGCAAGTAACCGATCATCAAGGCGCGAAACCCTGGCCACCAGCGCACCGGCGGATCATGCTCGACCACCAGCCGCCAGCGCTGGGCGCGCAGCGCGAAAGACGCGATCAGCAGCAGTGGCAGGGGCGCGAGCACCCAGGCGTTCGCGTGCGCGAGCGTGCGGACCACCGCCCCCAGGTCGAAGTTGCGCATCAACCAGATGATCGCGACCAGGCTCACCGCCAGGCCGGCCATGGTCAGGGCATGTTGTCTCCAGCCTCTCATGACCTGCCTTGCCGCTGGACCAGTCCCTTGAGCAAGGACGCCATGTCGCGGGCGACCTTGGGCCAGTTCATCTGCTCCTGCACGAAGCGGCGTCCGCCGGTGCCCACGCGGCGGCGCAGGGACTCGTCGCCCAGCAAGGCGCGCAGACGCTGAGCGATGGCGGATGGGGCGGGGTCGGTGCATTGCACCAGGTGCTCGCCGTCGACCAGGGTGGCGGTACCCAGCAGATCGAGCGGCGTATTGACCACCGTCGGCACGGCCAGCAGCATGGCCTCGATGGTGGCCGTGCCCATGCCCACGTAGCGCCCGGTGAGCGAGGAGAACAGCAGGTCGGCGGCCTGCATGTGCGTGAGCACCTCGTCGTGTGATCGCTCGCCCAGGAACTCGACGCGCTCGCCCAATCCCAGGCTGTCCGCCAGGCGCGGCGCCTCGTCGTAGTAGACGTGGCCCACGATGCGCAGCTTCAGCGTGGGGAACTCGGGCGCCAGTTCGGCGAAGGCCTTGACCAGGGGCACGAAGCTGCGCTGTTCGCTGACCGCGCCCACACCGAGTATGAGGCCTCGGTACGCGTGGTCATTGGAATACCGCGCCAGCGCCGCGCTGTCGCCCGCCACGCCGTAGTTGACGATGTGCGTCTTGCGCAGCACGCGCTCGCCCTGCACGTCCGACAGGTACTGGCGGATCTGCGTGTCCCAGGCCACCACCGCGTCGCAGAACGGAAACACGCCCCGCCCGCAGATGAGCCGGTCGAGGCGGTTGAGCAGGCGGTCGCGGCGCGGGTTGAGCGACTGCAGCTGCGTGCCGACCGAGCAAACCAGTGGTGCGCGCACACGCCAGGCGGCGAATGCGGCGGGAAATGCGATGTCCAGGTAGTGGTTCACCAGCAGCACCGCATCGGCCTGGAAGCGGCGGGCGATGCGCGCCAGCCGCCACCAGTTGAGCGGGTTGGGGGCACACAGCTGGTAGTGCTTGAAGAAGCCGGCCAGCGGCAGGCGCCAGGCCGGCAGGCGATGCACGGACAGCCCGTCCTCGACGGCGTGCGACGGCGAGGCGCCCAGCGTGACGATCTCCACCGCATGCCCCTGGCGCTGCAGTTCGGTGGCCAGGTTCTGCGTGTAGAAAGCGGTGCCGGTGCGCATCGGCGGATACATGCCGCCCACCACGAGGATCCTCATGCCGCGGGTCTTTCCCGCGCGGGCACGCCGGCGACCACGGCCCCGGCTGGCACGTCGCGCACCACCGCGCTGCCCAATCCCACGAGCGCAGCTTCGCCGATGCGGATGTCTTCGCGCACATTGCAGCCGCAGCCCAGGTAGGCGGCCCGTCCCACGTGCACACGGCCGGAGAGGTTGACGCCGCTGGCCAGGATGCCGAAGTCTTCGACGCACACGCCGTGGTTGAGCACGCAGTTGGCCAACACCGTCACGTGGCGGCCAAGTCGTACGTGAGCCAGGAGCACCACGTTCGGGTAGACGATGCAAGCTTCTCCGATCTCGGCGCTGCCGGCCACGACAGCGCGTGGGTGCACCAGGCTGGCAAAGGGCAGGTCCGCCAGTCCCTTGGCTTGCAGCAGTGCCTCGCGACGCGTGTTGCTGCGCGGGCTACCCAGGCAATCGACCAGGCGACCGTTGCCCAGCAACTGCGGTGCGTCGCCCAGGCCGCCGAGCACTGGTACGCCGAAGCGCGACGAGCCGCGCGCCAGGGCGTCGTCGAGCAGGCCGCGCACGCGGTAGCGCGGGGCTTCGCGGTTGATGTCGTCGACGATGGCGAGCACGTCGGCACTGGTGCCGCCGCCGCCCACCAGCACGAGGTCGATCAGGTCATCAGATGGCATTGCTGCGGTACCAGTCGGCCGTCCGGCGAATGCCTTCCTCCAGGTCGACCTTGGCCTTGAAGCCCAGCAGCTCCGCGGCCTTGCGGGTCTCGGGGATGCGCAGTTCGATGTCGGCCGACAGCGGGGGCTTGAACACGATCTCGGACCGCGAGCCGAGCACGCGGCAGACGGCCTCCGCGAGGCCGAAGATGGTGGTCACGGCGCGCGCATTGCCGACGTTGAAGGATTCACCGATGGCCTCGGGCCGCTCCAGCGCGAGCATCAGGGCATCGACCATGTCGTCGACGAAACACCAGGCGCGGATCTGAGAGCCGTCACCGTAGATGGAGATAGGCTCGTTGCGCAGCGCCTTGCGAATGAAGATCTGGATCGCGCCCTCCCCGGTCTGGCCCGGGCCATAGATGTTGAAGGGCCGCAGCGTGACCACGGGCATGCCGTGCTCGCGGAAGTAGGCGTGCGCCAGGTGCTCGCCGGCGAGCTTGCTGACCGCATACACCCAGCGCGCCTCGCCGGCCGAGCCGGCGACGGCGTGGTTCTCTTCCGTCACGCGGTAGGCCATGCTGCCGAAGACCTCGGAGGTCGAAAACTCGATCACACGGTCCTTCACGCCCGCTTCCTGCGCCGCGCGCAGCACGTTGGCGGTGCCGATCATGTTCACTTCCATGGTCTTCACGGGCGACTTGATCACGGTGTCGATGCCGGCGATGGCGGCCGCGTGCACCACGATGTCGGCACCCGTGACCACCCGCTTCACCGACGCGGGGTCGAGGATGTCGCCCTGCACCAGCGACACGTTGGGGTGCTGTGCGCCACCGGTGTGCTGGATCGTGTTGCGCGCCAGGTTGTCGAACAGCGTCACGCGGTTGCGGTCGGCCAGGCGGCCGGCCAGGGTGGAGCCGATGAAGCCGGCGCCGCCGGTGATGACGATGTGTTTTCCCTCGATGGCCATGCTGGTCTTTCTAAAGCGAGCGTTGGCGGGCCAGGGCCCGCATGATTTGTGAAACTTGGTGGCGATCGGCAGCGTCCGTGCCCAGCGCCACGGCCAGGCCCAGACACAGGCACCACAGGGCGCCCTTGCTGGCCAGTGCGACCGGGTCCCACAGCGTGGGGGTGGCCGGCCAGGCCATGCCCATGAGCACCAGTGCCACAACCAGTGCCAGCGAGAAGGCGATTCTGGGCGTCCGGTAAGGCACGGTGAACCAGGGACGACCCAAGACCAGGTAACCTGCAAAAACGAAAGCGGGCGCGATCGTAGCAGCGAGGGCTGCGCCGAGCAGCCCGAACCAGTGCGTGAGCAGCAGCGCGGCGGCCAGGTTGACCAGCGCGCCTGCCACGTTCAAGAAGGCCACGCGGCCGGTGCGCTCTCCCAGGAACAGGCCGGGTGCGAAGACGTAGAGCGTCGAGAACATGGCGCCCAGCGTCAACAGAGGCAGCACCGCGCTGCCTCCATGAAAGGCTGGACCGGTCAGCGTGCCCATGATCGGCCCTGACAGCAGGGCGATGCCGCCCACAAGTGCCACCATGGCCACCAGATACCAGCGGCAGATGCGTCCGAGCGTGACCGCCGTGCCGGGTTCGCGCCAGTGGCGAAACACCAATGGCGACAGAGCGGCCTGCAGGCCCACGGCCAGGATCGACACGACCGAGGCGAAGCGCGCCGTGACCCCGTAGACGCCCAGGGCCTCCAGCCCCAGCAGTTCGCGCACCACGATGCGATCGATGAACAGATTGCCGAACACCGCCGCGCCCGACAACACCAGGGGCAGCGAGTAGCGCAGCATGGTGCGCAGCCGATGCACGTCGAACACGCGTGACAGCAGGCCGCCTGCGCGCGATAGCGACACCCCCGCCCCCAGCAGTGCGCCGGCCAACTGTCCCCAGAACACGCCGGCAACGCCCAGGTCCTGCACCGTCACCAGCCAGATGCCCACCAGCGCGCTGCCCAGCGCATAGGCCATGGCGGCGGCGACATAGGAGCCGGGCCGAAACTGCCAACGCAACAGGTCCTGCACGATCACGAACACGCCGTTGACGGCGATCGCGCAGGCGGCCAGTACAAGGGTCTGAGGCGGAGCCTGCCCCGCGAGCAGCCACTGGGCCAGTCCGTCGGCGAAGGCGGTGACAGCCAGCGCGAAAACGGCATAGGCCAACGCGGCAAAAGCGACCGCCGTGCTGGCCAGTGCGCGCCGGGCGGACTCATCGGGCGCGTCGGCGATGTAGCGCGCCATGCCTTGCGATATCTCGAGCGCGATCGTCAGGTTCACCAGCGCGCCCGCGATGGCGACGGTTTCCACGACCCCGTACTCGCCCGAGCCCAGCGCCCGCGAGTACACAGGGATCAGAAAGATCTGGAGCCCCCGGACAAGCAGGGTCGAGAGGCCGTAGAGGAGGGTGTCCCGGCCGAGTCGCTGCAGGCCCATCGTGGTCCGTTCAGAGAGTGCCTTGCGATGCGAACGCAAGAACGCGGCGCTTGAGCTCGGGGGCGGCGTCGATGCCCAGGGCCGAATCACCAAACCGGTCCAGGTATTGCCGCAGTACCTTTTGCAAACTGCGATCGTCAATTCCCATGCCTAAAAAGTACCGGTTCTGCTCGGGGTAGTACATCCATTCCGGCGGGATCGGTTCTCCTGCCGCAAGCATGAGATAGCGACCTGCAACCGCTCGCGGAGACCAGTTCTTTTCCACAAATTCCTTCGCTTGGGCGCCCAGTTGTTCTCGGCGAGTGCTGTCCACGGCCAGCGAGCGAATCGCTTCCTCTAGTCGTTCTGGATGGCAATACAGGCTGGGCGGCCTCATGTAGGGCGCGAGGTCCGCTTCATGGTGGGCGCTGTAGTAGCCGCACACCACGGCAGGTTTTCCGGCAAGGGCTGCTTCTGCGGCGAATCCGGCCATTGGCGAGTCTGAGTAAACCTGATCCACGACAAAGTCGCATGCTGCGATTGCCTGTCTTACCTCCATGTGCGGGCGATTAGAGATCTCGGTGTACTCCAAATCGATGCCTGACTGCTGAAGCCGTCGCATCGCAGCGCGTATCTCGGTCGTGCCCTTACCGATATGGAAAGAAGGACTGTGCAACACGCGAACCACTGTGGCTCGTGCTCGGGGTTCGCCGGGATCGTTCAGCGCGACGGCGTCAACAGGGATGCCGACCGCTAAGCCGATGACGTATGGCTTGGTCTGCAGTTGTGCCTGTGGTGGCGCATTGATTACCACATTGGCGTGGCGTTCGATGCGGCGCACCGTTTCCCTGCGCTCCTCATTGACGCGATGGTAGGTGGCCATATCGCTGTCGGTGGGGAAAGCCCCCGATGAGGGCTGCCCGGACATGCGCGAGGTCCCCTGGCAAAAGCCGTCCATCCATGCCGGACGCGAATCGGTGCCATGAAACGTGTAAACGATGCGCCGTCCTAACAGTCGCATGAGACGCAACTCCCGGAACCGGAAAAACGACGATCCACCACCCATCAGGAATACATCGAAACGAATCAGGGCCCAGGCCAGAAACACAGCCCGACTCAGAGTCACCATCGAGAGCCAGAAGAGTCGGCGCAGAGACGATGTTTCCAGTGCTCCAACGCGCCTTGCGACGCACCATTGCGCGAATCTTGGAATCCAGTGGCGGGTGGAGGGCCCATAGCCGAATCTATGGTCCTGAAGTGGGAAAAACTCCGCCTCCGCGCCCAATTCCAAGAGCCCCCGATGCAAGCGGGCGTAGTAGCCGGAGACCTCTGTTAGCCCGATAAAAATTCGCATTTGCAGGCCGCTCAATCATTCTTCCAGCGAGCGACGCCGAACCCGTGAGCGCCGAATCCATTGCCGTTGACAAGCATCCAGCGCTGCCCGCCGAGTTCGAAGACCGCCGGGTAGCAGAGCATTTCATTCCCGAAGTCTGGCAAGCCGTTGATGCCGCTGGCAGCATCCTCTCGATGCCAATGCAGCCCATCCTTGGATTCCGCGTAACCGATCCGGTAGCGACCGATGGTGGTGTGAACATAGGAAAACCACATGCCCAAGACCCCTTTTCGAACCTCCATTACGGAAGACCGGGCCGTGTTCGTTTCGCCATCCCGCAGGTCTATCGCGATATGTCCCTTTCGCTCCCAGTCGAGCGGACTGGATCCTTCTGCCAACTTGATGTGGTAGCGCGATAGAAGACGGCCGTCACCATCTCGGAACCACCCGATGCCTGAGACGTAGGTCATCAACCAACGTCCGTTGTGTTGAATGACATTGGGCGAGGTAACCAAGCAGGGGTCGCAACTGCTGCGGCTCAGCAGCGGGGCGTCGCTCAGCCGCTGAAACACCTCTCCGTCTTGGCTGCTGGCGACACCGATGGACGCGTAGAACATCGGTGACTCGAATCCCTTGTTCCAGCCAATAAAGTACATCAGCCATCGATCCCCATTCCGGACGATGCAAGAAGGGAAGACACCATGTTCGTCGAAGTAGCCCAGGGGGCCCGGTGACATGACTGGGTGTTCGCTTGTGCGAGCAACAGCTACGGAGTCGCCTTCGAGCCGGAGGTCAACGAATCCGATGCTCGAATACTGGCGCTTGTCTCGTGAGGCAAAGAACACCCGCACCGTCTGGCCGTCGATCACCATGGGCGTCGGCAATTGCGCGTGGCTATGCATCCAAGCCCGGCGAAACGAGTCAAGTGCGACGAAGCGCTTGAATTCCCACATGGCGCTAGGCCCTCACGACGATCGTCCACTCATACAGCGGATAGTCGTGCAGCAGCGCCACCTGGCGCGAGTAGTTGCGCTTGCAGTGGTCGAACCAGAACAAGGGGTCGCCGTAGAACAGGTGGGGCTCTTGCCAGTCCACGTAGGTCGACAGCAGATTGAAGGCGAAGCCCTTGCGCGAATGGCGGTGCATTTCGTCGAGCTTGCCCAGGACGAACCGCTTCCACTCGTCTTCGCTGGCTTCGAAGCGCACGTTGAAGGTGCCCGAGACAAATGTGTAGTCGGCCTCGGTCTCGAGGGTGGTGCTCTGGCGCAGGTCCAGTTCGCCCTGGAACCCGCCGAGACGGGCGCGAGCGGTGTCGAGCATCTTCTCGCTGAGGTCGTAGCCGTGGTAGGCGCTGACCTTCATGCCCCGCTCCAGCAGATGGTCGAGGTGCGCGCCATAGCCGCAGCCATAGTCGTTCACGCTGAAAGGCTGGGCGCTGGCGTCGACGACCGAAGTCAGTTTTTCAAACCGCAGGCGCTGCGACTCGGGCGTGTTCCAGCCCACGGCCGTGGAGACGGGGCCGTTGCGCTCGAGGTTGTCGCTGTAGAGCTCGCTGATGCGAGACAGGGGCTTGGACAGATCCACTCAGAACTCCAGTTGGTCGCTCGTCTTGGGGAAGGCCTTGGTGGCACTGGGCACGAACACCTCGCGTTCGCGGGTATCGCGAGCAATAACGGCACCCGCGCCGATGAGGTTTTCGGCGCCGATGCTCAGGCTGTCATGCAGCGTCGAGTTGACGCCGAGAAAGCTGTTGTCACCGATCTTGCAGGAGCCAGACACCACCACATGCGACGAGATAAAGCAGTGGTTGCCGATGCTCGAGTGGTGACCGATGTGGTTGCCGCTCCAGAGAATGGTGTTGTTGCCGATCTGCACGTGGGGCTGAATGACGTTGTTCTCGAAGATGAACACGTTCTCGCCGAAGCGGTTGCTGCTCCAGGTTTTGACGTTGGGGGCGATGAAGGAGGCGAAGGAATAGCCCCGGGCCTTCAGTTCCTCATAGGTCGCCTGCCTGAGCTTGTTCATCTTGCGGTAGCCGATGGCCACGAAGACGTCGACCGCACCCGGTGGGTGGTGACGATCGAGCTCCTCGACCGTCACGATGGGCAGTCCGCCGAACGTGTCTTGGTTCTTGTATTGCGCGTGGCAGGCGAAAGCGCGCACGCGGTAGTCGGTGTACTCGTGGAAATAGTCGCGCACCACCTCGGCGAACAGCGCGGTGCCCACGACGACCATGTCTTTCATGTTGTCTCCTGGTTCGCTCCGGCAGACGCCAGGGCGGAAAACGGCAAAACGTAGAAGCCGGGGTACTCGCGCAACAAGGTCTCGCGCGTGGCGTTTCGTAGCCCGGCCGAGCGCAGCCGGGTGAAGTAGTGGTAGCGGATGTCCTGGGTGCCCCACTTCTTCTTGAAGGCATACACGCCGTCCTGCGTCAACCAGGTGCCGCCCCAGTTCCACTGGCGATAGCCTGCCGCCATGGCGTCCACCATGGCGTCGTGGATCAGAAGGGGCAGGGCTTGGGAGGACCGGTGTTGCTCAACCACGCAGGGCGTGAAGTACTCCACCGTCTGATTGCCGTAGAGCAGCAGCAACGCGGCCACGCGCTCGCCATCGAGTTCGGCCAGGTAAATGGTCCACGCGTCGCGTGGCAGCCACTGGGGAATCTGCTGGAAGAAGCCGAGTCGCTTGGGCAGTCCGCCGATCGAGCGGATGTTCTGGTCATGGGTGGCGTGCAGGAACGCAATGGCTTCGTCCGAATGGGACTTCGAGACCGTCAAACCGCTGCGCTGGGCCTTGCGGATGTTGCGCGGGCGCGGGTCGTCGAACAAGGCCATCAGGCTTGCCGGCTGCCGGTCCTCGGGGAAGACCGTGAACTGCCCGATGCGTTCGTCTCGCAGTTCGTGCGGCAGATGGGCCTCATAGAGCGCATGGTCGGCGACCAGTGGGTTGGTGATCAGGGTGGAAGCCACGGCGCCCATGTTCTCACCGAAGGCGTCGAAGGCGCGCACCACGGCCAGCCAGGCCTGCTGATCGCCATCGGGGACGATGGCGCCGCCGTTGCTGCCGTAAAAGGCAAGCGAGTTGACCACAGGGCCCAAGGCGCCGTGCTTGACCAGCAAAGGCAAAGCCGCGCGCAGGCCCGAGGCATCCTGCGCGGTCAGCCAGTAGGGGATGGATTGTGTTTCTGCCGCTACCAGGCCGATGTAGCCTGGGCTGGCGTAGATCAGCGTGCGCGGATCGCGGTAGACGAAGGACTCGATGGCGTCGTTGCCCGGGCCTTCGATCAGCTGGGTGTGAAGGGCGCTCATGGCAGGGTCGTGGCGAGCCACTGCTCGACGTTGAGCAGCGACCAGATCAGCAGGCGCCGATTCTGTCGTCCTTCGAGGTGCTCGTTCACGAGACTCGCCACCGTCTCGCGATCGAGCAGGTCGTACAGGCGGGAGTGCCCTCCCAGCAGCTTGCGGCGCACGAAGTCGATGCTTTCGCCTTTGAACCAGCTGGCATCGGGAGAAGAAAACCCCTGCTTCTCGGCTTGTGTGACGCTGGGTGGAATGTGGCGCGCCATCACGTCGCGCAGGATCTGCTTGCCGTCGCGGGTCTTCTCGAAGTACTTGACCGCCTTGCCGCCCGGCTCGTTCTCATTGATGCGCACCACCTCCGCCAGGTTGTTGAGCTTGAGGTTGACCGGGCATTGCATGGCGAAATCGACCAGATCGTTGTCCATGAAGGGCACGCGCGCCTCGAGCCCATGCGCCATGCTCAGCTTGTCTTCCACAACGAAAAGACCGTGCAGGAAGGTCTTGGCCTCGAAGTACAGCGAGTGGTTGATGTAGTCCTCGGGCCGGTCGAGTTCGTTGTCGTGTGTGAGGAAGACGTCGCGGAAGATGTCGCGCGTCCAGACGTGCTTCACGTCGCTCCAGATCGGCGCGAACACCTTGGAGAGGACCGTATTGGGAATGAGCCGGTGCCAGAACACGTAGTACTGGTCGATGTAGTGCTCGAAGTCCTGGTTGACCACCGCGCGGTAGTAGCGCCATGGATAGCCGCCGAAGAGCTCGTCGCCACCGCCACCAGACAGCACCACCTTCACGAATTTGCTGGCCAGTTGGGCGGCATAGAAGTTGGGGTAGCTCTGCCCCACGCGGGGCTCTTCCAGGTGCCAGGCCAGCCGTGGCAGGCACCGCTCCATGTCGCCAGCCTTGAGCACCATCTCGTAGTGCTCGGTCTTGAAGCGCGCCGACATGGCCTCGGCCTTGACGCGCTCGTCGAAGGCCAGCTCGATGCCCGAGGCCGAACTGAGGTCGAAGCCGCAGGTGAAGGTCTTGAGGTTGGCGAAGGACTGGGCGGCGACCGCGGTGATCGAGCCGCTGTCCATGCCGCCCGACAGGTAGGCGCCCAGTTCGACGTCGCTCACGAGCTGGCGGTTGACGGCCTGACGGAACAGGCGATCGAGTTCTTCCAGGTATTCCTCGCGCCGGCCCGGACGGTCGGGCTCGCGAAAGCGGTAGTCCCAGTAGCGCGTGCGCTCCAGCGACGCGTTCGGCTGGCGCAGGTCCAGCGTGGCATAGTGGCCCGCGGGCAGCAGCTGTACGTCCTGCAGCAGGGTGCGGTCGGTGAAGATGTTCTGGAAGGTCAGGTATTCCAGCAGCGCTGGCTTGTCCAGTTGGCGCTGGAAGGCGGGATGGGCCAGGATCGCCTTCTGCTCCGAGGCAAACAGCAGCCGTCCATTCTGCTGCGCCACATACAGCGGCTTGATGCCGTAGCGATCGCGCGCCAGCAGCAGCCGGCGTTCCTTGCGGTCCCACAGGGCGAGCGCGAACATGCCGTTGAGCCGGACCAGGCCCTCGGGCCCCCAATGGGCCAGGGCGTGCAGCAGTACCTCGGTGTCGGACTGCGAGCGAAACCAGTAGCCCGCCGCCTGAAGCTCGGCGCGCAGCTCGCGGAAGTTGTAGATCTCGCCGTTGTAGGTGATGACGTAGCGGTGGTCGGCGCTGATCATCGGCTGGTGCCCGCCGGGCGACAGGTCGATGATGGCCAGGCGCCGATGCCCGAAGCCTACCGGTCCTTCTATCCAATGGCCTTCACCATCAGGTCCGCGATGGGCAATGGCATCCGTCATCCGTTGCAGGATGACCGGAGACACCGCGTCACCGGAAAGTTCGATGAGACCCGCAATGCCACACATCAGGGATTCGAGCTCCGGACCTGGTCGATCACGTAAGCCTGCTCGGCTTCGCTCATGCCGTGGAACAGGGGCAAGGAGATGCTGCAGTCGTTGGCGGCCCAGGCCTGGGGAAAGTCCGCCGGCGAGAGCTGGTACTTCTCGCGGTAGAACTGCAGCATGTGCACCGCATGGGTGGCCGGGCGGGTGGAGATGCCCGCCTTGAGCAACCGGTCCATCCAGTCGTTGCGGCGTGCGTTGACCCGGGGGATGGACTCGCGCGTGACCGGCTCCGGCTGAAACAGGCAGGGGTAGCTTTGGTAGCCGTGCGTCATGTTCTGCACATGGGCCGGCGTGCGCAGCCAGGACAGGTCCGCAAAGGCCTCGTCGTAGACCCGCGCCAGCCGTTGGCGCTCGGCCACGATGGCCGCGGCGCGGTCCATCTGGGCCGAGCCAAGAGCGGCCTGGATATCGGTCATGCGCTGGTTGTAGCCGGCGTCCGGGTGATCGGCCAGCAGGTAGGGGCGTGGGCCCAGGTGGCGCTGCAGGTCGCTCATGGCCGCACCATGGTCGCGCAGACGGCGCAGTGTCACGGCCAGCTCGTCGTCGTCGGTGGTGACCATGCCGCCTTCACCGGTGGTGATGGCCTTGCGAGGGTGGAAGCTGAAGGCTGCGGCGTGGCCGAAAGTGCCGACGTGGCGCTCGCCGATGCGGCTGCCGAAGCCGCAGGCCGCGTCTTCCACCACCCACAGCTGGTGCGCGCGCGCCAGGCGGTTCACCCCGTCCATGTCGGCCGGCAGCCCGAACAGGTGCACTGGCAGGATGGCCCGGGTGCGTGGCGTGATCTTGGCCTCGAGGTCGGCCAGGTCCAGGTTGAAGGTCTCCAGGTCGATGTCGCAGAACACCACTTTGCCGCCCAGGTGCTCGACCACGTTGGCCGTGGCGATCCAGGTGAACGCCGGGACAATGGCCTCGTCACCCGGGCCGAAGCCCAGGGCCGCCAGCGCCAGGTGCAAGCCTGTGGTGCAGGAGGTCACGGCGATGGAGTGCTTGGCGCCAGTAAAGGCGCTCCATTTCTCCTCGAATTCCCGCACCTTGGGACCCTGCACGAGCCAGCCGCTGCGCAGCGGCCCGAGCACGCTCTGGATTTCTTCCTCGGTGAGTTGGGTGCGCGCGATGGGCACCTGCATGGCGGCGGTGGTGGTGTTCATGGGGTCCTCTTGTGGGTCAGGCGGGCAGTCCGACGGCGGCGCGCCGGGCGGCGACTTCTGCCTTGTGGGCGGCGCGCCATTCGATGAGTTTGCGCAGGCCTTCGCGCAGCTCGATGCGCGCAGTGAAGCCGATTTCGCGCGTGGCCTTCACGGGCGAGCCGATGCGGTTGCGCACCAGCGTGGCCTGACTGCGGGGCGCATAGCGGATGGGCTGCTTGCAGCCGGTGAGCTCGATCAGCATCTCGGCGAGCTCTTTGAGCGAGGTGCGCTGCCCCGTGCCAACGTTGTAGAAGCTGTCGACCGCCTCGGCCTTCATGGCGCAAAGGTTGGCCAGACCACAGTCCTCGACCGCCACGAAATCGAAGGCCTCGGAGCCGTCGCCCATGATGGTGGGGCTTTCGCCTTTGTCGATGGCGTCCAGCATCTTCATGATCACGGCGATGTAGGCGCCGTGGTAATCCTGGCGCGGACCATAGACGTTCATGTAGCGCAGGCCCACGAAGTTCAGGCCGTAGCGGTGGTGGAACGAGCGCATCATGGCCTCGCCCGCGATTTTGGTGGCGCCGTAGAAGTTCTGGTTGTTGAACGGATGGTCTTCGGTCATGGGCTCTTCGATGGCGTCGCCGTAGACCGATGCCGACGAGGACCACACCAGGCGCTTGATGCCCTTGGCCACGCAGGCTTCCATCACATTGAAGGTGCCGCGCACGTTCACGTCGAAGGCGGTGCGCGGGTACTCGTGGCACTGCAGCAGCCACAGCGCGGCCAAGTGGAACACGCCGTCGGCGCCGTCGAACGCCGACTGCAGGATGTCCGTTTGCATGATGTCGCCACCGGCCTCGTAGATGCGCACGCGCGGGTCCTTGAGTGCCTCTGCCAGGTTCTCGGCGCGACCACGCACGAAGTTGTCGTAGATCACGATTTCCTTGACGTCTTCGCGCAGTAGGTGGTCGACCGTGTGGGAGCCGATCAGGCCGGCACCGCCGACCACCACGAGTTTCTTGCCTTGGATGTCCATGATGGGTTTCTTGAAGTTCAGGGTTGGGTGGACGCGCAGGCGTCCTGAAGGGCTTCGATCACGCGGTCCTGCACGGCTTCGCTCAGATCGGCGGACATGGGCAGGCTCATGACGCGATCCGCCGCGAAGTCGCTGGCCGGTGTGGGGTGGGGCGGGCACAGGCCGGCATAGGCCGGCTGGCGGTTCAATGGCATCGGGTAGTGCACCGCCGTGGGCACGCCACGCTGTTCCAGTTCTTTTTGAAGCGCAGCGCGCTGCTCCACGAACACGGTGTACTGCGCCCAGACGCAGCTTCGGTCGGCGGGGCGGCCGAGCAGACCGATGGGCAGGCCGCTGGCGCGCAGCACCTGGCCCCAGCGCTCGCCAAGGGCGAGGCGCCGTTCGATCTCCCAGTCGAATCGCTCGAGCTTGGCCAGCACGATGGCGCACTGCAGCGTGTCCATGCGCCCGCCCACGCCGATGCGCGTGTGCACGTAGCGGCGCGATTGGCCGTGCACGCGGATCTCGCGCAGGGCCTGGGCCAGGCCGTCGTCGTTGGTGAAGATCGCCCCGCCATCACCGTAGCAGCCGAGGGGTTTGCTGGGGAAAAAACTGGTGCAGCCCAGAGTGGAGAGGTTGCCGCTGGGGCGGCCACGGTAGGTGGCGCCAAAGCTTTGCGCGGCGTCCTCGATCACGGCGATGTTGCCGTGGCGGGCCGCCACGGCGTTGATGGCGTCCATGTCCGCGGTCTGTCCATACAGGCTCACGGGCATGATGGCTTTGGTGCGGCTGGTGATGCGGGCCTCGATCTGGGTGGCGTCGAGGTTGCAGGTATCCGGCTCGATGTCCACGAACACGGGGGTGGCGCCCGCCAGGACGATCATCTCGGCCGTGGCGGCGAAGGTGAAAGGCGTGGTGATCACCTCGTCGCCGCGCCCGATGCCCAGGGCCATCAGGCCCATCAGCAAGGCCTCGGTGCCGCTGGAGACGGTGATGCAGTGCCGCGCGCCCGTGCGCTCGGCCAGTTTTTCCTCCAGCTCGCGAACCTCCGGCCCCATGATGTACTGGCCGTGTTCCAGCACGGCGTTGATGCGCGCCTGGATCTGCGGCTGCAGCGCGCGGTACTGGGTCTTGAGGTCAATGAAAGGAATGCTCATGGCGAGGGTTCCCGGCTGAGTTGCCGCCCGCTGAGGCGGTATTGCGTGCCCGTGTGCGGGCAGGTGTGGTGGCCGCTGCCCTGCAGGGGCAGCGGAATCGGTTCGCCGTGCTCGCTCATCCAGCCCACCTGGCGGGCCGGCACGCCTACCATGAGGGCGTAGGCGGGAACGTCGCGCGTGACGACCGCGCCCGCACCCACGAAGGCGAACTCGCCGATCGTGGTTCCGCACACCACGGTGCAGTTGGCGCCGAGCGTGGCGCCGCGGCGCACAAGGGTGGGGCGGTACTCGTGCTTGCGCTCGACCAGCGCGCGCGGGTTGTGCACATTGGTGAACACCATGCTGGGTCCGCAGAACACCCCTTCTTCCAGGGTGACGTTGTCGTACACGCTCACGTTGTTCTGGATCTTGCAGCGGTCGCCGATCTCGACCCGGTTGCCCACGAAGACGTTCTGGCCGAGCGAGACGCCGCGGCCGATGCGCGCGCCCGCGCACACGTGCACGAAGTGCCACACGCGCGAGCCGTCGCCGATCGTCGCGCCTTCGTCGACGACCGCGCTCGGGTGGACGCTCACGCCGTTCAAGCGGACCGCCCTTTCAGGAAGGGGTGGCCTTCACCGGCGCGCGCTGCCGTGGGGGGGCTGTTGCGGATGGTGTCCACCACTTCGATGCAGGGACGGGCGTCGGCCAGGCCGTAGCCCCGGCCCGCCAGCACCTCGCGGTAGCTGGTGGTGTGCAGGTCGGTGAAGCCCTCGGAAAACTCGAGCTGCTCACCGCTGATGTCGATGTTGCGGAAGGTGGTCTTCTTGCCTTTCACCTCGGCCGGGAGGTCATCGGCGTCGATGGACAGGAACCAGCGCACCCGAGCGCGCTCGTACTCCAGGTAGCCCGCGGCCTTGGCCTCGGCGTTGAGATGCACCTCGTTGCGCAGCGCAGGACCGAAGACGAACTGCAGCATGTCGTAGAAATGCACACCAATGTTGGTGGCCACGCCGAAGGACTTGCGCGGGTCGCCTTTCCAACTTTCCATGTACCACTTGCCGCGCGAGGTGATGTAGGTCAGCTCGACGTCGAACTTGTTGTCGCGGGGCGCAGCCGCCACTTTTTCGCGCAGCTTCAGGATGGCGTCGTGGTGGCGCAACTGCAGGATGTTGTAGACACGACGGCCGGTCTCCCGCTCAACCTCGGCCAGCTCGTCGATCAGGGCCGGCGTCGGCACCAGGGGCTTCTCGCAGATCACGTCACAACCCAGCCGCAGTCCAGCCGCGATGTGGGCGTGGTGCAGGTGATTGGGCGAACAGACGCTCACATAGTGCAGGGCGGTGGCCGGGTCGCGCCGCAGGCGGTAGGCGTGCTCCAGGAAGCGCTCGAAGTCGGTGAAGAACTCGCTCTGGGGCGAAATGCTGTCGATGATGCCGACCGAATCGTTGATGTCGTACGCGACAGACAGGCGGTGACCAAGGTCCTTGATGGCGCGCATGTGCCGCGGGGCGATGTAGCCGGCGGCACCGATGAGGGCAAAGTTTTTCATGGAGTGGGGGCTGTGGTTGGCGCGGGGCTCACAGTCGGAAGACACTGAAGCCGGCTCGCGCCGCTTCGTGCCGGTCGTACAGACTCTTGAGGTCGCCCAGCACGGGCTGCGCGTCCGGGCGACACAGGTGGGCCAGCTGCGTCGGGGTCATCTCACGGAACTCGCGATGACCCACGGCCACGATAAGGCTGTCCACGGGTTCCTGCGCCCGCAGTTCGCCGAGCTCGATACCGTACTCGTCGCGCACCTCCCGCGCGTCGGCCCACGGGTCGGTGACGACCACCTTGACGTTCCAGCCCTGCAGTTCGCGCACCAGGTCGGCGACCTTGCTATTGCGGATGTCGGGACAGTTTTCCTTGAAAGTGATACCCATCACGCCCACGGTGCTGCGCGGCACGTCGATGCCGTTGCGCAGCATGCGCTTGATGACGTTGCGCGCGGCGTAGCGCGCCATGTTGTCGTTGATGCGACGCCCGGCCAGGATGACCTGCGGGTTGTAGCCCACCTCTTCGGCCTTGTGCGTCAGGTAGTAGGGATCGACACCGATGCAGTGGCCGCCGACCATGCCCGGTCGAAAAGGCAGGAAGTTCCACTTGCTGCCGGCAGCCTCGAGCACCTCCAGGGTGTCGATGCCCAAGCGCTCGAAGATGACGGAGAGTTCGTTGACCAGGGCGATGTTGAGGTCGCGCTGGGTGTTCTCAATTACCTTGGCCGCCTCGGCAACCTTGAGGCTGGTGGCGGGGAAGGTGCCGGCCGTGATGATGGAGCGGTAGAGCGCATCGACCGCGGCGGCGGCGGCAGGCGTGGAGCCGCTGGTGATCTTGCGGATCCTGGTCAAGGTGTTGACCTTGTCGCCCGGGTTGATGCGCTCCGGGCTGTAGCCGCAAAAGAAATCCTGGTTGAAGCGCAGGCCCGACAGGCGTTCGAGCACGGGCACGCAGACCTCTTCGGTGCAACCCGGGTAGACCGTGGATTCGTAGATGACCAGGGCACCAGGCCGCAAGGCCTTGCCCACGGTTTCGCTGGCCTTGATCAGCGGCGTCATGTCGGGACGGTTGGCTTTGTCCACCGGCGTGGGCACGGTGACGATGAACACGCCGGCCTGTTCCAGTTCCGCAGGGTCACAGCTGTAGCGCAGCTGGTGGGCGTCGCGCAGCTGTTCCTCGCTGCACTCGCGTGTGTGGTCGCGACCGGCTCGCAACTCGGCGACGCGGTGCTCGTTGATGTCGAAGCCGAGCACCGGACGCGAGCGACCAAATTCCACCGCGAGGGGCAGGCCGACGTATCCCAGTCCGATGACGGCGATGAGCTTGTTGTCCAGATTCATGCTGATGGGGCGAGAGGGTGTTCTGCCTGATCCAGGCCGGGGGCTGCGGCGTCCTTGGCCGACAGGATCGGCGGGCCATCCAGTGGCCACGCGATGCCGAGGGTCGGGTCATTCCAACGGATGCTGCGCTCCGCCTCGGGTGTGTAGTAGTCGCTGGTCTTGTAGAGGAAGTCCGCGCTCTCGCTGGTCACGAGAAAGCCGTGCGCGAGTCCCGGGGGGATCCACAGCTGCCGGTGATTGTCCTCGCTGAGCTCGAGTCCCACCCACTGACCATAGGTCGGTGATTCCAGCCGGGTATCCACCGCCACATCGAACACGCTGCCGCGCACCACGCGCACCAGCTTGCCTTGCGCATGCGGGGCCACCTGGTAGTGCAGGCCGCGCAGCACGCCCTGGGCCGAGCGCGAATGGTTGTCCTGAACGAAGCGCACGTCCAGGCCCGTGGCCTCGTTGAAGGCCTCCTGGTTGAAGCTCTCCAGAAAGAAGCCGCGCGAATCGCCGAACACCCGGGGCTCCAGAATGAGCACGCCGGGGATGGCGGTGGGGGTGACCTTGAGCGAGGCGCTCATGCCGGCGAACCTCCGTACACGCGATCCTCCAGCAACCGCATCAGGTACTGCCCATAGCCGTTCTTGCTCAAAGGCTCCGCCAGCCGCCGCAGCTGCGCCGCATCGATCCACCCGTGGCGCCAGGCGATTTCTTCCGGGCAGGCGATCTTCAAGCCCTGACGGTGCTCCAGCGTGGCGATGAACTGCCCCGCGTCGAGCAGGCTGTCGTGAGTGCCGGTGTCCAGCCAGGCGTAGCCGCGCTGCAGGATGCGCACGTTGAGTTGGCCGCGCTCCAGGTAGGCCTGGTTCACGGCGGTGATTTCCAGCTCGCCGCGCGCGCTGGGCTTCACCGAGCGTGCGATGTCGACCACCTGGGCGTCGTAGAAGTACAGCCCGGTGACGGCATAGCTGCTCTTGGGTTTGGCGGGCTTTTCTTCGATGCTCAGGGCCTTGCCCTGTTCGTCGAAGGCCACCACCCCGTAGCGCTCGGGGTCGGTGACGTGGTACGCGAACACGGTGGCGCCGCTGGCCTGGGCGTCCGCGCCGCGCAGCAGGTTCGCCAGGTCGTGTCCGTAGTAGATGTTGTCGCCCAGCACCAGCGCGCTCGGGCCATCGCCCACGAAGTCGGCGCCGATGATGAAGGCCTGGGCCAGGCCGTCGGGGCTGGGTTGCACCGCGTACTGCAGGCTCATGCCCCAGGCGCTGCCGTCGCCCAGCAGCTGCTGGAAGCGCGGCGTGTCCTGCGGCGTGCTGATGATCAGCACCTCGCGAATGCCGGCCAGCATGAGCGTGCTCAGCGGGTAATAGACCATGGGCTTGTCGTACACCGGCAGCAGTTGCTTGCTGATGGCCAACGTGGCCGGGTGCAGGCGGGTGCCCGAGCCGCCGGCGAGGATGATGCCCTTGCGTCGCGTGTGGTTCATGCCGTCCCCAGGTGCTCCACGAGCATACGCCGCACGCCCGCCTCCCAGGCGGGCAGGCTCAGCCCGAAGGCCTCGCGCAGGCGGCGCGTGTCCAGGCGCGAGTTGAGCGGGCGTCGGGCGGGCGTCGGGTAGTCGGCGGTGGCGATGGCCTCGATGTCGCGGACCTTCCACGGCAGCTCGGGCCGCAGCGCACGGCCTTGTTCGATGGCGTAGCGCGCCAGCCCGTGCCAGCTCGTCTCGCCGGCCGCGGCCACGTGGTAGGTGCCCGCCAGGGTAGGCTTCGCGAGCAGCGAGCGCAGGGCGTGCGCGCTCACGTCGGCCAGCAGTTCGGCGCCGGTGGGCGCGCCCACCTGGTCGGCCACCACGCGCAGTTGCTCGCGCTCCTGCGCGAGCCGCAGCATGGTGCGCGGGAAGTTGGCGCCGCGCGCCGCGTAGACCCAGCTGGTGCGCAGGATCAGGTGGCGCGCGCCGCTCGCGCGCACGGCTTCTTCGCCCGCGAGCTTGGTGCGGCCATAGACGCTCAGCGGCGCGGTGGCGGCGCCCTCGTCGCGCGGCGCATCGCCGCTGCCGTCGAAAACGTAGTCGGTGGAGTAGTGCAGCAGCCAGGCGCCGCGCGCGGCGGCGGCGCGCGCCAGGGCGGCGGGCGCCTCGGCGTTGATGGTGTGCGCCAGCGCGGGCTCGGCCTCGGCCTTGTCCACCGCCGTGTGGGCGGCCGCGTTCACGATCGCGTCGGGCGCCACGCGTTCGACCAGGGCGCCCAGGCTGTCGGGGCGGGCCAGGTCCACCGCGCCGGCATCGCTCGGGTCGCGGTCGAAAGCGAACACCTCGCCCAGCGGCGCGAGGCTGCGGCGCAGCTCCCAGCCCACCTGGCCGTTGGCGCCCAGCAGCAGGATCCTCACGCGGCCCCCTGGTACTGCGCCTGCACCCAGTCGCGGTAGGCGCCGCTCTGCACCTCGGCCACCCATTCGGGGTGGTCCAGGAACCAGCGCACGGTCTTGCGGATGCCGCTGTCGAAGGTTTCGGCCGGGCGCCAGCCCAGTTCGGACTCGATCTTGCGCGCGTCGATGGCGTAGCGCCGGTCGTGGCCGGGGCGGTCTTTCACGTGGGTGATCTGCGTGCCGTAGGACTGCCCGTCGGCCCGTGGGCGCAGCTGGTCGAGCAGGGCGCAGATGGTCTTCACGATGGCGATGTTGGGCTGCTCGTTCCAACCGCCCACGTTGTAGGTCTCGCCCACGCGGCCGGCCTCGAGCACGCGGCGGATGGCGCTGCAGTGGTCGCCGACGTAGAGCCAGTCGCGCACCTGCAGGCCGTCGCCGTACACGGGCAGCGGCTTGCCCGCCAAGGCATTGACGATCATCAGGGGGATCAGCTTCTCGGGGAAGTGGAACGGGCCGTAGTTGTTGCTGCAGTTGGTGGTGAGCACCGGCAGGCCGTGCGTGTGGTGCCAGGCGCGCACCAGGTGGTCGCTGGCGGCCTTGCTGGCGCTGTAGGGGCTGTTGGGTTCGTAGGGGTGCCGCTCGGTGAAGGCGGGCGCGTCGGGCGCCAGGCTGCCGTAGACCTCGTCGGTGCTCACGTGCAGGAAGCGGAAGGCCCCGCGCTCGGCCTCGGGCCGCGCGAGCCAGTGCGCGCGCACGGCCTCCAGCAGCCGGAAGGTGCCCACCACGTTGGTCTGGACGAAGTCCTCGGCGCCGTGGATGGAGCGGTCCACGTGGCTTTCGGCCGCGAAGTTGATGACCGCGCGCGGCCGGTGCTCGTCCAGCAGGCGCGCCACCAGGGCCGCATCGCCGATGTCGCCGCGCACGAACACGTGGCGCGCATCGCCATCGAGGCTGGCGAGGTTGTGCCGGTTGCCGGCGTAGGTGAGCTTGTCGAGGTTGAGCACCGGCTCGTCGCTGCGTGCGAGCCAGTCCAGGACGAAGTTGCTGCCGATGAAACCGGCGCCGCCGGTGACCAGGATCATTCGAATCGCCTCCCTGTGCGGTGCCGGGTCATCACCGCCCGCCCTGCCGCGTGTTCAGTGGCCGTGCGCCACATGCTCGCCCGCGGCGAGCCTGTAGACCGTGCCGCAGTAAGGGCACATGGCCTCGCCGGTGGTGGCCACGTCCAGGTAGACCTTGGGGTGGCTGTTCCACAGCTTCATGTCGGCCAGCGGGCTGGGGCAGAACACCCCACCGTGCGCGTTGA
>NZ_MKSS01000398.1:0-5432 GCF_001897365.1 Hydrogenophaga sp. 70-12 | reverse complement strand
GCCGCGCGCGTGGCGCAGGATGGCCGCGCTGTTGGCCAGCGTGCGCTCGCCGGGCAGGTCGTCGGTGGCCTGCTCGAACAGCGCCACCTGGTGCGCAATGCCGCGCGCGCCGTCGGCGTCGCTGAAGTGCGTCATGTGGCCGATTTCCTCGACCTGCGGCAACGCATTGAGCCGCGCCCAGGCCGTGCGGTAGGCCGCGGGCGTGAAGCCCAGGCGGTTCATGCCGCTGTTGAGCTTGAGGAAGACCTTGTGCGGCTGCTGGGTCTTGTGCGCGGCCAGCCAGTCGATCTGCTCATTGCAGTGCACCGCGTGCCAGAGGTTCAGGCGCGAGCACAGCTCCAGGTCGCGCGCCTCGAACGCGCCTTCGAGCAGCAGGATGGGACCGCGCCAGTCGAGGGCGCGCAGGCGCTCGGCCTCGGCCAGGTCCAGCAGGGCGAAGCCGTCGGCGCCGCGCAGGCCCTCGAAGGCGCGCTCGATGCCGTGGCCATAGGCATCGGCCTTGACCACCGCCCAGACGCGGGCGTCGGGGGCGCGCTCGCGCGCGATGCCGAGGTTGTGGCGCAGGGCGCCGGTGTGCACGGTGGCCAGGATGGGGCGGGGCATGGCGTGAGAAAAGTCAAGAAGGGAAATCCAGTCCGAGCGGCGGGGTGGCCTTCCGGCGGCGCCTGCGCACACGCGTGCTATAACCCGCGCCACCTCACGGAGACAAGCCTCAAACTGTCGCACAAACGTGTGGGGTGTCCGTCGATAGGCGCTTCATCCTGGCAGGCAAGCAAACCGATTCATCGCCATGAAGCGCGGCTTCTACACCATCATGACGGCGCAGTTTTTCAGCTCCCTGGCTGACAACGCGCTGTTCGTCGCCGCCATCGAGCTGCTGCGCCACCGCAACGCGCACGAATGGCAAAGCGCGGCGCTGGTGCCCATGTTCGCCCTGTTCTACGTGCTGCTGGCGCCCTTCGTGGGCGCCTTCGCCGACGCCCGGCCCAAGGGCCAGGTCATGTTCATCAGCAACGCCATCAAGGTGGTGGGCTGCCTGCTCATGCTGGTGGGCGTGCACCCACTGCTGGCCTACACCTTGGTGGGCCTGGGCGCGGCGGCGTACTCGCCGGCCAAGTACGGCATCCTCACCGAGCTGCTGCCACCGTCCCAGCTGGTCAAGGCCAATGGCTGGATCGAGGGCCTGACCATCGCCTCCATCATCCTGGGCGTGCTGCTGGGCGGCCAGCTCGTGGGGCCCACCCTGTCGTCGTGGCTGCTGGCGCTGCACATCCCCGGTATTCACCACGGCCCGGCCGCCGCCATCGCCATGCTGGTGGTGCTCTACATCCTGGCCGCGGCCTTCAACCTGCGCATCCCGCTCACCGGCGTGACGCCGCGTCCCATGCCGCGCAACCCGCTGGTGCTGCTGCCCGATTTCTGGACCTGCAACATGCGCCTCTGGCGCGACCACCTGGGCCAGATCTCGCTGTCCACCACCACGCTGTTCTGGGGCGTGAGCGGCAACCTGCGCTACATCGTGCTGGCCTGGGCCGCGGTGGCGCTGGGCTACAGCACCTCCAAGGCCTCGGCGCTGGTGGGCGTGGTGGCGCTGGGCACGGCCGTGGGCGCGGTGGTGGCCTCCATGCGCATGCGGCTCGACCAGGCCACGAAGGTCATCCCCCTGGGCATCGGCATGGGCCTGCTGGTGGTGCTGATGAACTTCATCGACAACGTCTGGGTGGCCGCGCCCTTCCTGGTGCTGCTGGGCGGCCTGGGCGGCTTCCTGGTGGTGCCCATGAACGCGCTGCTGCAGCACCGGGGCCACAACCTCATGGGCGCGGGCCGCTCCATCGCCGTGCAGAACTTCAATGAGCAGGCCTGCATCCTGGGCCTGGGCGCGCTCTACACGGCGTCCACCGGCGCGGGGCTGTCGGCCTTCGCGGCCATCACCGCCTTCGGCCTGCTGGTGGCCGGCACCATGTGGCTGATCGGCTGGTGGCACAAGCGCAACCAGCGCGTGCACGGGCACGAGATCGAGCGCCTGCTCGAAATCGCCCGCCGGGACGATCTACACGGATAGCACCCCCGCCGCGCTGCGCGCGACCCCCTCAAGGGGGCAACGCCTACGGCCCGGCAAAGCCGGTTCCGTGGCATTTCTGGCTTGGGTCACGCCACACGTTGCAAGTGTTCAGAAATTGCCCACGTTGGTGGGCGCGAAGCCGTTGAGGCTGACCAGGCGGTGCTGCGCGAGCACTTTGTACAGGTCGGCCTCGCTCACCGAGCGCGAGAGGTAGGCGTCGGCGCCAGCCAGTCCGGCCTTCATGCGCTCCATGCTGCCCGCGCTGGGCGCGAACAGGATCACCGTGGCCGCGCCCTTGGGCCCTTTGGCCTGCTTGGCCCAGCGGCAGACCTGGAAGGCGTCGGGCTCGCCGCCGAGGCGGTCGATGACCACCAGACGGTAGGGGTGCGCCTTGAGCATGGCCTGGGCCTGCGCGGGCTCGCGGCACCAGTCCACGCTCAGCTCGTACTTGCGCAGGCGCTTGAGCAGGATGCGGCCCTCCACCAGGCTCTGCCCCACCAGCAGGGCGTCGCCGCGCGCCACCTCGGGCACGGAGGCGTCGCCCTGGCGCAGCCGCGAGGGCAGGCGCGAGCGCGGCGAACGCGGCGCGGGCGGCGCGACATTGAGCAGGTCTTCCAGGTCGGCGTAGTCGGTGACACCGCGCAGGGGAATGCTGACGGTGCCGGCGCGCGGCGCGGCCGGGGCTGGGGCCGGCGCGGCGGGCGGGACCGGGGACGCGGCGGGCGATGGCGCGGCGCTGGCCGGCGGCGCACCCCGGGCGCCCGCGGCCGCCTCGCCGGCCATGTCGGCCGCGCGAGCGATCATGGACATGACCTCCTCACGCGTCATGGGCCGCGTGGGGGGGAACTCGGTCTCGGGCGAGCGGCGCCGGGCGCGGGCCGAGGGCGGCAGCGGCGCGATCGGCTGCGGCCTGCCGCTGGCCAGGCGCATGCTGGCCTGCAGGCCGTGCAGCTGGGAAGCCTTGAAGGGTTCGGTGGCCGCGAAGCCCGGCGCCAGCGGCGCCGCCGAGGCCGCCGCCCGGGCGGTGCGCAGGCCCACCAGCGCGTCGAGCGAGCCCAGCAGCGAGACCAGGCGCACCGGCTTGCGCTCCACCGGCCAGCCGGTGCCGCCGTCGTGGGCGCCGATGAGCAGCACACGCCCCGGCAGCGAGGCGCCGCGCACCAGCGCCACGGCCTGCGCGTTGTCGGCGTTGACGAGCAGCAGCTGCGCGTCGAGCACCTCTTCCTGCACCCGGTAGGCCGGGGGCCGCCGCGCGGCGAGCCGGAAGAACGATTCGAATGTGGCGCTTTCGTGCTGGGCAAAGCCCACCAGCGCCACCGTGTAGGCAGCCTCCATTACCCGCTCCACGTGGTTCGACACTTTTTGAAACCGTTTGTCGGACGGCGCAGTATGGCGTGCCGCCTGGGTTTTGGGTACGGCATGCGGCGCCGCTGGTGCCGCCATGTGAAGATTCTGTCGCGCGCCGGACACCGCGCGCCCACCCAAGGAGCCCCTTCATGCCCAGCGTCTACGACTTCGAAGCCCTGTCCATCACCGGCCAGCCCGTGCCCCTGAGCCACTACAAGGGCCAGGTGATGCTCATCGTCAACACCGCCAGCGCCTGCGGCTTCACGCCGCAGTTCGCGGGGCTGGAAGCGCTGCACAAGGCCTACGGCCCGCGCGGCCTGGCGGTGCTGGGCTTCCCCTGCAACCAGTTCGGCTCGCAGGACCCGGGCAGCAACGAGGAGATCGCCGGCTTCTGCCAGCTCAACTACGGCGTGAGCTTCCCCATGATGGCCAAGATCGACGTCAACGGCGCCGAGGCCCACCCCCTGTACCGCTGGCTCACGGCCGAGGCGCCGGGGCTGCTGGGCAGCAAGGCCATCAAGTGGAACTTCACCAAGTTCCTGGTCGGCAAGGACGGCCAGGTGCTCAAGCGCTACGCGCCGCAGGACGCGCCCGCCAAGCTCGCCAGCGATATCGAGGCGGCGCTGGCGGCTTGACCGGTCGCCAACCACGGGCCTTGCAGGCCCGCCAGACCCTCAGGAGAGGGGCGTCGGCGCGATCGCCTGCGCAGGAGCGCCGCGCTTGCGCCACTCACCGATGGTGAAGGGGTCGGCCGGGGCGCCGTCCCCGTCGGCACCGTACGCACGGGCCCAGGCCTGGCCGATGGCGACTTCGCACAGCTGGCGTGCCGCGGCCCGGTTGGGGGCATCGCCTGGGATGAAGCGCTGAGCGCGCTCGTCCTTGGTTTCGCGCGTGATGAAGCGATCCGGCGCGTTGAACCGATCGACATCGGTTTGCGTGATCCAGCCCGCGTCGTGCAGCTGGAGCATCGCGTTGCCGGCCAAGCGCTGAAGCGTTTCGGCGTCCAGCGATGTCTTCGCGCCTTCGGGCACCTCGCCACCCAGCACCGTGCCGTAGGCCGCCCAGGCCTTGTCCACCTGTGCCAGCTGCTCTTCCCGCGTGAACTTCACAGGCTCCTTGACCGGCGTCTGGACCGCCTCGACCACCGGCTTCTCCGCCGCCAGCGGCACAGGCGCATCGGGCGAGCGAGTGGGTTCGGTGGGTTCGGGGTGGGCGGACCGCCCGACCAAGTCTTGAACCGCCTGCTGTATCGCGTCCATCAAGGTGCCCGGCTGAACCGCGGCCTTGGATGAACCGCTCTTGAGATCGTCCAGCGCCACCACGGCCGGCAGCACTTCCTCGACGGGCGCTTCCTGCGTCGATCCCGTCCCGTCCTGGGTGGGGGCGTCGGACGCGCCGCCCTGCTCGCCACCGAGCAGACGATCCTTCAGGTTCAGCAACTGTTGATAAACCTGCTTCGCGCCGTCCTCAATGTCCTTGCCCAGCGAGCCACCCGCGCCGGGTGCCCCCTCAACGGGCGCTTTGCCCGGCGCCGCGGGATGGGCCTGCACCCATGCCGCCACCACGTCCGAACCGATGGGCGCTTGTTCACCCTGCTGACCCCACTGGCCTTGCAGCATGCGCCGCCACGCCTCGCCAATGGTGGCCTCGCACAGCCGGCGCACGGGATCCGCCTCGCCACCGAACGGGGAAAAGCGCTTGTCGCGATCGGCGGCCGACTCGGTCGAGAAGCCCTCGCCCGCCCCCGCAAACCGCGCGAAGTCTTTCTCCGAAAGGCCCTTGTCGTCCCGCAAGCGGCGCAGGGCCATCAAGGCCACGCGATCGAAATCGCTGCCATCGAACGACTTGCGCTTGTTGCCCCTAAGCACCTCGTGATAGGTCTTCAGCGCGGCATCCACCCGCTCGATGGCTTGGGCTTGCGCGGGGACCTGGGCGGCATCGTTTGGCGTGGCGAGCGGGGCGGCTGGGGCCGGGGCACCGGCTCGCGCCCCGGCCAGTTGAAGCTTGACGTCGACTCGAGACC
>NZ_MKSS01000397.1:0-5483 GCF_001897365.1 Hydrogenophaga sp. 70-12 | reverse complement strand
TGGCCATGAAGGTGGCGTACATGTCGTGGCGCAGCGCGGCCTCGCGCACGGTGCGCTTGAAGAAGAAGACCTCGTCGGCCAGGCCCAGCGGGTGGTCGTGGAAGAAGTTGATCTCCATCTGCCCGGCGCCGATTTCGTGGATCAGCGTGTCCACGTTCAGGCCCATGAGGTTGCAGTACTCGTAGATCTCCTCGAACAGCGGGTCGAACTCGTTCACCGCGTCGATGGAGTAGGCCTGGCGCGAGGTCTCGGCGCGCCCGCTGCGGCCAATGGGCGGGCGCAGCAGGGTGTTGGGGTCGGTGTTGCGCGCGGTCAGGTAGAACTCGAGTTCGGGCGCGATCACCGGGTCCCAGCCCTCGGCCTCGTACAGGCCGCAGATGCGGCGCAGCACGCTGCGCGGCGCGTAGGGCACCAGCTTGCCCTTGTGGTCGAAGCAGTCGTGGATGACCTGCGCCGTGGGGTCGGTGGCCCAGGGCACGATGCGCACGGTGGTGGGATCGGGCCGCAGCTGCATGTCGCGGTCGGTGGGCTCCACCACGTCGTAGTAGGGGCCGCTGGCGGGCTGCTCGCCCGTCACGCTCATGGCCACGATGGCGTGCGGCAGTCGCATGCCGCGGTCCTCGGTGAATTTTTCGCGCGGCAGGATCTTGCCGCGCGCCACGCCGGTCAGGTCGGGCACCAGGCATTCGACTTCGGTGACACGGTGTTCGTTGAGCCAGCTTTCCAGCTCGTTGAAGTTCTTGGGGGCGCTCATGGCCGGGCTCCTTGGCTTGGGTATTGGTTCGGGTTCGCGGAGGGCGGAGAGCGAACCTAACCCGGCTGGCTGCGCGCCAGGTCGTTGGCCTGCAGGCGCAGGCTGCGGCGCTGGCGGCAGGCGCGGCCGAAGGCCTCGAAGATCGCGGCGTAGAAGGGGGTGTCCCAGCAGCGCCACTCGGGGTGCCACTGCATGGCGTAGGCGAAGGTGCGCGCGCCCTTGACCCAGAAGGCCTCGACCAGGCCGTCCGGCGCCCAGGCCAGCGGCGTGAGCCCGTCGGCCAGGCGCGCGATGCCCTGCCCGTGCAGGGAATTGACCTGCGCCTCGGTGCCACCCGCCCACTCGGCCATCACGCTGCCCTCGGCGATGCGGATGGCGTGGCGCGGCGCGTATTGCTCGTCGGGCGGCGCGGTCTTGGGCTCACGGTGGTCGTTCATGCCAGGCACCAGGTGCACGCGCTGGTGCAGCGCGCCGCCCAGGGCCACGTTGATTTCCTGGAAGCCGCGGCAGATGCCCATCAGCGGCACGCCCAGGTGCACGCAGGCCTTCACCAGCGCCAGGGTCAGCAGGTCGCGGTCGGCGTCCAGCGGCAGGCTGGGGTCGGCCACCTCTTCCTGGAAATGCGAAGGGTGCACGTTGGAGGGCGAGCCGGTGAGCATCACCCCATCGACCATGCCGAGCAGCTCGTCGATCTGCTCGACCTCGGCCAGGGGGAACATCACGGGCTGGGCCTGGGCGCCGACCTTCACGGCCCGCGCGTACTTGTCGCCCAGCAGCAGAAAGGGCATCTGGTGCCCGTGGTCGCCCAGCAGTCGATGGTCGGCTGGCAGCCAGACCATGCATGGCGGCTTGTTCATGGGTTCTCCACGCAATCGGCGTCCATTGTGGTGGGCAAATTGGATCACAATGAGAGCCAGTTGTGCCCATCCCGGGGTGCCACTTACCCTGCCCCGGTACTGCTCACCCGCCCATGCTGTCCGAATACCTGCTGGCCGAAATGAACCGCCTGGGCGCCCAAGACGCTCTGCCCCTGCACCGCCAGCTCTACGAGGCCCTGCGCCGCGCCATGCTGGACGGCAAGCTCGGCGCCGGCGAGCGCCTGCCCTCCAGCCGCGACCTGGCGCAGGACCTGGGCCTGTCGCGCAACACCGTGGTGGCCGCCATCAACCAGCTCAGCGTGGAGGGCTACCTGGCCAGCCGCGTGGGCAGCGGCACCTACGTGAACGACCACGTGCCGCGCGGCGGCCTGGCGCGCGGCCCGCGCGCGCCAGGCCAGGCGCCGCACCTGCAGCCGGCGCGCCTGTCCACGCGCGGGCAGTCGCTGGCGCACGAGTTCAGCGCCGGCGCGCTGGAGGTGCAGCCCTTCACGCCCGGCATCGCCGACTTCTCGGCCTTTCCGCTCACGCTGTGGCAGCGGCTGCAGAACAAGCACTGGCGCATGACCTACCCGGACATGCTGGACTACAACACCTCGGGCGGCTACGCGCCGCTGCGCCGCGCCATCGCCGACTACCTGCGCGTGTTCCGCAGCGTGCAACTGGACGCCGACCAGGTCATCGTCACCAGTGGCACGCAGCAGTCGCTGGAGCTGTGCGCCCGCCTGCTGGCCGACCACGGCGACACCGTGTGGGTGGAGGACCCCGCCTACTGGGGGGCCATGAAGGCCTTCATCGCCACCGGCCTGTCCGTGCACCCGGTGGCCACCGACGAGCAGGGCATCAACCCCGGCCCGGCCGACGATCCGAAGCCGCCGCGCCTGATCTACGCCACGCCCTCGCACCAGTACCCGCTGGGCGCGGTCATGTCGCTGGCGCGGCGCCACCAGCTGCTGGCCACCGCGCGCGCGCACGGCGCCTGGGTCATCGAGGACGACTACGACAGCGAGTACCGCTTCAGCGGCCCGCCGCTGTCCAGCCTGGAAGGCCTGGACCCGGACGGGCGCGTGCTCTACATGGGCACCTTCTCCAAGGTGCTCTACCCGGGCCTGAAGCTGGGCTACCTGGTGGTGCCCAAGGGCCTGGTCGAGGCCTTCCGCCAGGCCCACTACGACCTCAACCGCCCCGGCCAGATGCCCACGCAGGCGGCGCTGGCCGAGTTCATCGAGATGGGCCATTTCGCCAGCTCGCTGCGCCGCGCGCGCCAGACCTACGCCGAGCGCCGCCAGTGCCTGCTGGAGGCGCTCAAGCCCGTGCTGGGCGAGGGCCCCGAGGCCCCGCGCATCAGCGGCGCGGAGCAGGGCCTGCACCTGTGCCTGCGCCTGCCGCTCGCGGTGGACGACCAGGCCATCGCGCGCCGCCTCGCGCAACAGGGCCTGACGGTGCGCCCGCTGTCGGCCTACTGCCTGCGGCGGCAGGATTTGCGCGGGCTGGTGATCGGCTACGGCTACGCGCCGCTGGAGGAGATCCGGCGCTGCGGGCCGGTGGTGGCGGCGGCGGTGAAGCAGGCGGTGACGGGCTGAACGACGCCACGCGCCTGACACATCCGACATCGAATGCCCGGTCGGCAGGAACGCCCGCTCACACCACGTCGCGCAAGCGGTGCCACCACATGCCCAGCGCCAGGCTGGGCGTGCGCAGCAGCGCGCCGCCGGGGAAGCGGTGGTGCTTCAGGCGCGCGTAGAGGTCGAAGCGGCCGGCCTGGCCCAGCACGGCCTCGGCCACGAGCTGGCCCGCCAGGCCCGTGAGTGCCACGCCGTGGCCGCTGAAGCCCTGCAGGTAGTACAGGTTGTGGCCCAGGCGGCCGAAGTCGGGCGCGCGGTTCATGCTGATGTCGACGAAGCCGCCCCACAGGTGTTCCACCGGCACGGAGCCCAGCTCGGGGAACACGGTCGCCATGCGCGCGCGCATGGTGTTTTCCAGGTGGCGCGGCGTCATGGTGGTGTAGCTCACGCGGCCGCCGAAGAGCATGCGGCGGTCGGCGCTGAAGCGGAAGTAGTCCAGCACGAAGTTGTTGTCGCAGACCGCCGCGTCACCGGGAATCAGGCGCTCGGCCAGTTCCGCGTCCACCGGCGCCGTGCCCAGGATGTAGGTGCCCACGGGCATGATGCGCGCCGCGATCTCGGGCGCCACCTCGGGCCCGTGCTCGGGCAGCATGCAGTTGCCCGCCAGCACGCCGAAGCGCGCCGAGACCTGGCCGCGCGCCGTGCGCGCCACCAGGGTGTCGCCGCGCTGCAGCGCGGTGACGGCCGAGCGCTCAAAGATCCGCACGCCCGCGGCCTCGGCGGCGCGCGCCAGGCCCAGGGCGTACTTCAGCGGGTGCAGGTGGCCGCTGCGCTGTTCGCGCGCCGCCGCCGCGTAGTGGTCGGTGCCGATCAGGCGGCGCGCGTCGGCGCCCTCGGCCCAGTCCACCGCAATGCCGCGCGCGGCCAGGCCGTCCATCTCGGCGCGCAGCTCGCGCGCCTTGCGCGCGGTCTCGGCCACGTAGACATAGCCGAAGCGGCGGTCGCACGCGATGCCGTGCTCGGCGATGCGCTGGTCGATCAGGTCCACGGCCTCCACCGACATCGCCCAGGCGCGCTCGGCGTCCTCGCGGCCCAGCTGCTGCTCGAACGGGCCCTGCCCGCTCGCGTAACCCACGATGGCCTGACCGCCATTGCGCCCGCTGGCGCCGCTGCCGATGCGATCGGCCTCCAGCACCGCCACCGACAGGCCGCGCCGCGCCATCTCCAGCGCCGCCGACAGGCCCGAGAAGCCCGCGCCCACCACCACCGCGTCCACCTTGAGGTGTTCCTGCAGCGGCGCGCGCGCCGGCCCGCGCTGCACGCTGGCCTCGTAGTAGCTGCGCTGGTTGAGTTGCGTGTCCGAGCCGATGAGCGAAGCGCCCCACATATCAGCCGCCCCCCTGCCGCGCGGCGCGCGTTCCCCCCGCAGAAGGGACGGTGCCTGCGGCCTGGCAAAGCACGCTCCGCGGGGCCCCGCGATGGCGACAGGCCGCGCTCATCGCTGCTGTGCCACGCGGCCGGCCAGGTAGGTCCACACAAAGCAGGCGGCCGCGTTGCTGGTGAGTTCGGCGTGGTCGTAGGCGGGCGCCACCTCCACGCAGTCCATGCCGATCCAGTTCAGGTCGGCCAAGCCTTCCAGGAAGCTCAGCACCTGAGAACTCGTGAGCCCGCCGGGCTCTGGCGTGCCGGTGCCGGGCGCGAAGGCCGGGTCCAGCACGTCGATGTCGAGAGTAAGGTAGGCCGGCCGCCCGGCCAGGCGCTCGCGGATGGCGCCGATCACCGGCCCCAGGGCCGCGCCGTCGAGCCCGCGCAGGTCGCGCGCCGTGAAGATCTGACCGCCCTGGTCGGCCACGTAGTCGCGCGCGGCGCGCTCGCCGCTGGAGCGGGTGCCGATCTGCACCGTGTGCGCGGCGCTCACCAGGCCTTCCTGGATGGCTTCGTAGGTCCAGGTGCCGTGGCCCGAGGGCTCGCCAAAGTGGTCGCTCCAGGTGTCGCAGTGGGCGTCGAAATGCACCAGGGCCAGGGGCTCGCCGCCGTGGCGCGCCTTGGCCGCGCGCAGCAGCGAGAGCGTGACCGAGTGGTCGCCACCCAGAAAGACGCAGTGGTGCTTGTCCATCAGCGCCGTGGCCTGGCGCTCGATGTGCGCGCGCACCTCGGGCAGGGGCGAGGCATTGGGCAGGCGCATGTCCAGCGCGTCGCCCAGGTGCTCCAGCGGCGAGACGTCGAACACCGGGTGGATGCCGTCGCACAGCATGAGGCTGGCGGCGCGGATGGCCTGCGGCCCGAAGC